>WLND01000320.1 GCA_009726075.1 Actinomycetota bacterium | reverse complement strand
TCGTGGCCTTCGCCGCCGGCGGTTTCTCGATGGTCATGTACTTCACCATCTCCAGAGTGACCCAGGAGGCGACGGCACGGGTGCAGCCGGCCCTGTGGGACAGGCTGCTGTCGATGCCGGCCAGCTTCTTTCGCGAGTTCTCCTCCGGCGACCTCTCGGTCCGGGTCATGGCTGCCGACGCGCTTCAGCAGGTGGTCAGCGCCCAGGTCGTCGGTGCAGTGCTGGCAGCGACCTTCTCGCTGGTGAACATCATCCTGATGTTCAGCTACAGCGTGACTCTTGGCCTCATCGGCCTGGCTTTCATCGGCATCACGATATTCGTTCTGTGGCGGGCCCTCCTGCGGCTGCAGTCCCTCTACTGGACGTCGGTTGAAGCCCAGTTGCAGGGCACCTCATGGGTCGTCCAACTCCTCACCGGCATCTCGAAGATCCGGCTCGCGGGCGGCGAGACCCGCATGGAGTTGCCGTACCTCGAGCGAGTGCGCCGGCAGATGGTCGCCTTGGCCGACATGACCAAGGTCTCGGGCTGGGTGAATGCCTGGTTCCTGCTGGTTGTGCCCGCGGCAACAGGCCTGTTCTTCATGGTGATCGTCCTGCAGCTGATCAGCAGCGGGAGCACGATGAGCGCGTCGACGTACATCGCCTTCAGCTCGTCCTTCGCCATCGTCTTCGGGGCCGTCAACGGTCTCATCGCCGTGCTGTCTCCGGCGGCCTCTGCCGGCCCGATCATGCGACTCATGGAGCCGATCATGACCAGCCTGCCGGAGTCGGCGTCGCACCGAGCCGATCCCGGGCCGTTGATCGGAACCATCGAATTCCGCAATGTCGTGTTCCGGTACACACCTGACGCCCCGATCGTCCTCGATCGGCTGAACCTCGTCATCCACCCGGGCGAGATGGTGGCCCTCGTGGGGCCGAGTGGGTCGGGCAAGTCGACCGCTGTGCGGCTCATCCTGGGCTTCGAGTCGCCGGAGGAGGGGCAGGTCCTCATCGACGGTCGCGATCTCAACGAACTCGACCTCGACCTCGTCCGATCGCAGATGGGCGTGGTCATCCAGAACGGGCAGCTCACCCGTGGTTCGATCATGAAGAACATCCTCGGTGCTGCCGGGGGCGATGAGGGGGCCGCTTGGAAGGCGGCTGCTGAAGCCAATCTCGATGAGGACATCAAGGCCATGCCAATGCGGATGCAGACGATGGTTGACCCGTCCCTGGTCTCGGGTGGGCAGGCGCAGCGGATTCTCCTGGCTCGGGCGCTGGCGCGAAACCCTCGCGTCATCCTCTTGGACGAGGCGACGAGTGCGCTCGACAACGAGAGCCAGGCCCGCGTCTCGGACGCGCTCGATGCCCTCGGCGCGACTCGAATCATCGTTGCCCATCGCCTGTCGACGATCGTCGCCGCGGACCGCATCATCGTGATCGAGGGTGGCAAGGCCGTTCAACAGGGCACCTATGCCGAGCTCCTTGCGCAGCCGGGGGAGTTCGCCGAGCTGGCAAGGCGTCAGCTCTCGTGACCGAGTGGGCATCCTGCCGGATCAGCGGCCGGCTGCCCAGTGGCATGACGGGCACCTACTTCAGGATCGGCCCGCATCCGGCGCCGGGCTCGGAGCCGAGGCGATGGGGTGCGTATCCGGGGCTGCTGCACGCGATCCGGCTGGACGCTGAGGGGCGAGCGTTTCAGGCGAGTTCGCGCATGGGCGTCGACGATGGACCAAGTGCCAATGTGCTCGTCGATGGCAGTGATCTCATTGGTGCGGGCGAGACGGGCCCCGTGTGGAGCATTGACCGAGATCGGCTCAGTGCGGCCGCGCGGCCGTTGACCGGCGGCCGGGCCACGACGGTTCCGCACGCCCATCCGGACAATTCGGGCCGCCTCGTCGTCACTGCCGTGACCGAGGCAGACGCGGTCGTATCGGCGTGGTCGTGGGAGTCGGGCGAATGGCGAGCACGGCGCCTCGTCGAGGTGCCCGACCGTTCATTTCTGCACGATGCCCAGATCGTCGATGATCACCTTGTCCTCGGACTCCACCCGCTGCGCCATTCGCCGAGGGGCCTGCGCTGGGATATCGCCAAGGAGTCGTCCGTCTGGCTGATTGCGCGGCTCGACAGTCATGAGCCACCGGCCCTTGTCTCGTCCGCTCCCTGCTTCGTCTGGCATGGCGGGATCGCGAGCCACGACGCGCACGCGATCGTGCTTCGAGCACCGGTGCGGCCCACGCCGGGCCTGGCCCCCGATGAGCTCGTGCTTGCCCCCGAGGTCGTGCCCGGGGTGCGCGAGTGGCGGATCGACCGTGACCGAGGCACGGCGACTGAGCGGCAACTGACCGACGAGCCGTGCGACTTCCCGGTTGAGTTCGATGGCGATCTTCTCGTTGCCCTCGCTGGCGATTTCGCGGGCGGGCCCGATTACACCCGGTGTCGGGGCTTGGCCAGGGTGGGCTCTGGCGGCGAGATCGACCGCAGGATCCACCCTGATGGCTCCTTCGGCGGCGAGTTTCGGCCGGTCTCGACCGACGAGGGCGAGGTGCTCGTCGGGCTGATCGCGTGGCCGGGGGCGAGCGAACTGCTGATCCTCGACCCGAGTGACCTGTCGGCTGATCCGATTGCTCGGGTGCATATTCCGTTCGGCATCCCGGCCGGCCTGCACTCGGCCTGGCTAGCTGCTGGCTGAAAGCCCAGGGCCCATCTGGGCGAGGGCCGCGGAGCGAGCAGCGGGCGACTGCCGGAACACGCTGAGGAACGCAGCCTCCCGGTAGCGCCGGCCGACGTCGCTACCGGGTGCGAGCGCCCTCGATCCGGCGGCCATCACGGTGCTGGCGCAGGATCGAGAGGCCAATTCGAGCGAGCGTCCTCGCAACGCCATCAGGGTCGGGATGGGCGCGCGATCATCGATGGCGCGGTAGGCGACGTCTCGCAGGCCGATGACCTCGGCTGACAGGGACATCGCGGTATCGGTGATGTCGGTCGTGTCGGTGCCCGGTGAGTGGTCGGCCAGTTCGATCAGCGAGGAGATCGACGCTCGGACGAGACCGAACGCAGGTGGCGTTGGCATGGCGCCGATTCGTTCGTCGATGGCCAGCCACATGCCGCGGTCGAGGACGCCGAGGCAGTACTCATCGGGGACGTAGAACTGCTCGAATGACACCGGGCGCGTGTGGCTGCCCTGCATTGCCATGAGCGCCAGGGGTTCATGGATCGTGACGCCGGGTTGGGGTGACGTGTGGAGCATGAATTGGACGACCTTGCCGTCGTCGGTCTCGGCCAGCACGTGGACGACGTCAGCGACGTCCCAACCGGAAACCCAGTCAAGGCGTCCGGTCACCTGCCACCCGCCCGGGGTCTTGACCGCGGCCAGCGGCCGAGCGCCGGAGCGTCGGACGTGGGAGAAGGCGACGGCGCCGATGATGTCACCGGTCACCAGGCGGGGCAGGGTGCTCGCCCGCAGTGCGCTTGGCGGGAGGGCAGCCAGGGCACGGACGAGCATGTGG
>WLND01000032.1 GCA_009726075.1 Actinomycetota bacterium | reverse complement strand
GTACGCACGACATCCACGATGAAGGGAAATCTGCAATGCGCAGATCTTTGCTGGTTGTGCCGGTCATCATGACGGCATCGCTGCTCGCCGCTTGCTCCTCGAGCGGAACCACCGCCGAATCCTCCGCCCCTTCCACCGCGACCGCTGTGGCCACGGCCGAAGCGTCCGCCTCTGCATCGACCATGGGCACTGACCCCCAGTGCGGCACCACCGTCGACGAGATTGCGACCCGGGCGAAGGAGGAGGGCGATGTCAACCTCATCGCGCTCCCTGACACCTGGGCCAATTACGGCGGAATCCTCAAGTCCTTCCGCGACACCTATGGCCTCGCGGCCCCGGTCGCGAACCCGGATGCTTCGTCCGCTGACGAGCTCACCGCAATCACGACCCTTCAGGGCCAGCCGGATAAGCCGGACGCGATCGACATCGGCCCATCATTCGTCCAGCAGGCGCAGGATGCCGGACTCATCGAGCCTTACATGACCACCACCTGGGATGAGATCCCGGAGAACCTGAAGGACGCAGCCGGCAATTGGGTCGGTGCCTACTACGGCATCATGTCCCTGGGCACGAACACCACGCTCGTCAAGAACCCGCCGAAGACCTGGGCAGATCTCACCAAGCCCGAGTACAAGGGCCAGGTCACGCTCAACGGGGATCCCCGTGAGGCCGGCGCGGCATTCGCAGCGGTCGTGGCAGCAGCTCTCGCCAACGGCGGTTCCTACGACGACATCACGCCCGGTATCCAGTACTTCGCCGACCTGAAGAAGAGCGGCAACCTGCAGGTCATCGACGTGACCGAGGCGGGTCTCCTTTCCGGAGACGTCCCGATCGCGCTCGACTGGTCCTATAACTTCCCCGGCGTCGTGCCGAAGCTCACCGAGGCGGGTTTCGACTTCGTGTCGACGATCCCGACGGATGGCCTCTACGGCTCCTACTACGCGCAGTCGGTCGTTGCTGACGCAGTGCACCCGTGCGCGGCACGTCTGTGGATCGAGCACATCACCGGCGACGAGGGCGCACTCGGCTACCTCGACGGTGGAGCCATTCCGGCCCGCTACGCAGCGCTCGACGCCGCAGGCAAGATCACCGATGAGATGAAGAAGAAGCTCCCCTCCGCAGAGGTCATCTCGCAGATCACCTTCCCCACGGCTGCACAGGTCGAGGCCATGAAGCTGCAGCTGACCGACAACTGGGGCCCGATGGTCGGCGACGCCTGACCTTCACGTTTCACGGAACCACGCTGGGTGGGACGTCGGATATCCGCGTCCCACCCAGCGGCCTTCACCCAGACCCCCATCGGATTCCATCCCGGCTAAGGAGCTTCGAGTGCGCACGATGTTCCGCCGAGAGCGACGCCTGGGAATCCTGGTCCTGGCCCCGTTCGCGGCGTTCGTCGCGCTCTTCCTCGTCTATCCAACGATCATCGTCCTCTTCAAGGCCGTGACCCCGGGCGGAACCCTGGGCGTCGATGCACTGCAGCGAGCCGTCACCGGCACCTACCGCACCGGCTTCGTAAACTCGATCGCCCTGTCCGGCACGAGCGCTGTGATCGGCGGCGTCATCGGCATCCTGCTCGCCCTGACGGTCCGGAGCCTTCAACGTCCTCGGTGGCTTCGCCCCACCCTCGACTCGTGGTCGGCGGTCGCCTCGCAGCTCGGCGGAGTGCCCTTGGCCTTTGCGTTCATCGCGACGATCGGCGCTCAGGGGGTTCTCACGAGGCTGCTCAAGGGCATCGGCATCAATGCATCTGACTATGGGATTTCGCCAACGGGATTCTGGGGACTGGTCGTGGTGTACCTCTACTTCCAGATTCCTCTCATGTTCCTCGTCATGCTGCCGGCAGTGAATGGACTGCGTTCCACGTGGCGAGAGGCCGCTGCGATCCTTGGGGCCAGCGGCCTTCGATACTGGCGGTCCGTCGGCGTGCCGATCCTGGCGCCCTCCGCCCTCGGTGGAGCGCTGCTCCTCTTCGTCAATGCATTCACCGCCTACGCCACGGCATACGTACTCAATCCGAGTGGTGCCTTGGTTCCCCTGCAGATCCGGTTCGTGCTGCAGGGCAACGTCATTTCAGGCGAAGAGGATCTTGGCAATGCCATCGTCGCCTGGGTCATCGCACTTCTTCTCCTGAGCCTCGTGGCGATGACCCTGCTGCAGCGGCGAACGTTGACCTGGACAAGGCCATGAGCACCGAGACCATCGTCGTCCTCGCACCCGGCCCAGTGCCTGTCGGTGAACCCGACCAGGCCTCGCGGCGAAGCCTGAAGCCTGCCGGCGCTTTGAAGGCCGCATTCCTCATTGCGATCGCCCTCTACGTCGCCATCCCCATGGTCGCCATGGCCCGGTTCGCCTTCCAAAACGTTCCAGTGGCCCTGCTGTCGCCGGACAAAATCCTCACGGGGTGGTCGCTGGCGGGGCTCTGGACGGCCATCTCTGATCCGGGAATCATCGCTGCCACGAGGACGAGTCTCCTGCTCGTCGTCCTCGCCATCGTCCTCAATCTCGCGCTGCTGCTTCCGCTCGCCATCGTGACCGAAGTGCGGAGCCCCCACTTGCGGCCCATCCTCAGCGCCATCACCCTGCTGCCCTGGGTGATCCCGCCGATCGCCCTGGTCGTCGGGGTCGCCGCGACCTTTCGCGCGACCGTGCCCTGGTTTCTGGCCAGCGACTACAGCCTCGTCCCCTTCTACGCTCTCTGGGCGATGCCCTTCACCTATCGCGCGCTCGATGCGGGGCTTCGGGCCATCAATGCGCGCACGCTCTACGAGGCTGCGCGCAGCATGGGAGCGTCGTTGGGCACCGTCATCTTCAGGGTGATCGTCCCGAATATCGGTGCGGCCATCGTCGCAGCCGCGGCGCTCACTGCCGCAATGGTCCTGGGCGAATTCGCCTTTGCCTCGCTCCTCCTCAAGCGCACCCTGCCGACGGAGATGGTCAACTACCAGCGGAGCGATCCACGAGGTGGCCTCGCGCTGGCGCTCCTTGTCATGCTGCTGACAGCGCTCGCCCTCGGGCTGGTCGTGCGTTCGCTGCGTCGCAGGGGCCTCGACGTCCAGACAACCGGGTTATAGGAGGAAGCATGGCGTCGGTCGACATGGTCGGAATTCGCAAGGAGTTCGGGTCCTCCGTGGCCCTGGCAGACTTTTCGCTCAGCATCACGTCTGGGGAGCTCATCTGCCTCCTTGGACCGAGCGGCTGCGGGAAGACGACGGCCCTGAGGATTCTTGCTGGGTTCGAGCGAGCGGATGCGGGGCGCGTGCTCGTTGAGGGCCGTGACGTCGCAGGGGAGCCGCCGGAGCGCCGTCGATTCGGAATGGTGTTCCAGGACTACAGCCTGTTCCCGAACATGACTGCGAGACAAAACATTGAGTTCGGTCTTAAGGTCCAGAAGAAGGGGCCGGTTGAGCGCCGCGAGGTCGTCGACCGCATGATCGACGTGACCCACCTCGGCGAGCACGCCGACAAGTTCCCTCATCAGATGTCGGGCGGGCAGCGTCAGCGTGTTGCCCTGGCTCGCGCGATAGCCACGGAGCCGCGGATGCTCCTGCTCGATGAGCCGCTCTCGGCCCTGGATGCGCAGGTGAGGGAGACGTTGCGCGATGAGATCCGCAGGCTCCAACGTGAGTTCGGGGTAACCACCGTGTTCGTGACCCATGACCAGCACGAGGCACTGGCGATCGCCGATCGAGTCGGGGTCATGAGCCAAGGCCGCCTCGAGCAGATCGCTGCCCCGCGAGAGTTGTACGAGCGACCAGTGAATGCCTTCGTGGCCGGCTTCATCGGCACGGTCAACCGGATCCCCGCGAGGGCTGGTGCGGGCGGGCGCTGGCAGGTCCTGAACCGGAGTGTCGACGGGAGCGAGCCGGGATTGCCCGGAGCTGAGGGAGTCGTGGCGGTTCGGCCCGAGCACATCGCCCTTGATCACATCGCCCTCGATCAAGGCTCGCTCGCTCGCTGGCGAATCGAAGCCACGTCCTTCCTGGGTCCGGTGACCAGGCTCGTCGTCTCCGGGAACGGTCCGGTGCAAATGATCGTCGACCTGCCGAGCACGGACGCCGAAGATTTCTCTCTGGGGAATCTCGTCGACGTACGGCTGCGCGACGACGTAGGGCACGTCACGGTGATCACGGCCGAGGCAGTGCCCAGTGTGGTGACCGCATGACCAGTGAAGCCATGCCGAGACTGACGACGGAGGTGACCGTCGAGCGGGGGCCCGAGCAGCGTGGTGGCTGGCGCGACCTCGTCGAGGGGCCGGGCGAGGAGTACCAGGCCCGGGTACCGAAGGGTCATGCTCTCGCGTGCCTGTGGCATGTCTCGGACGTCCATCTTTGCGATGCCGAGTCCCCTGCTCGCTTGGAGTACCTCGATCGTTACAGCGATCCGGACTCCGACTATCGCGAAGCCCTCGGTGACGTGGGCACCTATCGACCGCAGGAGATCCTCACGGTCCAGGTGGGTGTTTCCATGGTCGACACCGTCAACGCATTGGATCGTGGGCCGACAACGGGACGGGTCGTCGATGCAGTTGTCCTGACGGGCGACCTCACGGACAATGCGCAGGCGAATGAACTCCAATGGTGCGAGGGAGTTTTGCGCGGTGGAGTCGTGGCCCCTCGCAGTGGGAGTCCACGGTCGAGTTCGTGGGTCGGGGTCTCGGATGCTCGGACGTGGGACGATCGCTACTGGCACCCGGACGGCCCGCCCGCCGGACTCAACCAGGACAGGCCGACTGCGTTGTTCGGGTACCCGACCATCCCGGGGCTCATCGACGCGGCGCGCGCTGATGTCACCTCGCCTGGGCTCCGACACCGATGCGTCGCCGTCTACGGAAACCATGACGGATTGCTGCAGGGAACGGTGCCGGCCGACGCAGCCCTGCGCGCATTGGCACTTGGGACCGAGCGAATCGCTGGTCTTCCGCTCGGGTCGACGCCGCTGGTCACTGCGGAGGCGATCGAAAAGCATGGCCCTGCGAGATACCCGCACGAAGCGAGTTCGCCGCGAGTCACGATCCCTGCTGACGAAGGCCGAGCCATCGTCGCGCCGGAGGACTTCGCTCGAATCCTCGCTGGAAGTATGAACAACTATTACAGCACTGACGTGGGCGAGGTGCGGATCCTCGCCCTCGACACCGTGAATCCCCATGGCGGATGGCAGGGCTCCCTCGACCCCGCTCAGTTCGAGTGGCTCGCCAACGAATTGGTGGCAGCTGCTGGGCGGTACGTCGTCATCGCATCCCATCACCCGTCGCCGACGCTCACCAACGACTACGCGCCGGGGGGAGCCCCGGATCGAGTGCTCGGGCCCGCGGTGGTGGACCTGCTGCTGCAGCACCGAAACGTCATCGCCTGGATGGCCGGGCATGTTCACCACCACGCAGCTATGAGGCATGGTGACAGTCGTTCTGGATTCTGGGAGTTCACGACGGCCTCACTGATCGACTGGCCGCAGCAGGCACGCCTGGTGGAGATCGTGCGGGTTTGCGACGAAGGTGAGCCAGAGATCGCGATCATCGCCACGGTGGCAGACCATGCGGCAGGGGTGGGCTGGCAAGGCGGAGACATCACTGAGCCGGGCACCTTGGCTGCCGTTTCACGAGCGCTGGCCGGAAACGACTACCGCATGCGCCGTGGCGCTCCTCGCGGTCTCATCCTCGACTCTGCGCCGTCGGTGCGAAACACGGTCTGGCGCGTGCCTGACCCGCTTGCTTGAAGCTCGACCCCGAGGCTGACGTAGATACTCAGAGAGGGAAGTGGAAGGAATGATAGAAACCACTCCCAATTGACTGGGCCAGGGAAGGTTCGTCGCGGGTCCTCGCCACCACCTGCCAGCCATTCGTTCTGGCAATGCGCTCGAGTGCTCGATCGGGGGAGACCGCGATTGGGACCCGTGCGGCAGCGAGCAGCGGAAGGTCATTCACGGAGTCGGAAAAAGCCGTGCTCGCAGCGAGGTCAAGCCCCATCGAATCAAGCGCGACGCGAACGCGATGGGCCTTTGCCGAACCGTGGCAGATCGGGCCTGCAAGTCGCCCTGAGTACGTCCCGCCTTCAATCTCAGAGACCGTCCCGAAGGCTCCGGACATACGCAGTCGCCGTGCGAAAGCGTCGGCCAGTTCCTGTGGACTCGCGGTCGCTATGAAGCACGGGATTCCCAACGTCTGAAATCGGGCCACCTCACGGACGATGCTTGGTGCCAGGAGGCGGTCGGATCGACGTGAAATGAATGCGTCGACGAGCGCGGTCATCGTCGCTTGCGGAAGTCCTCGAACGAGGCCCAGGGCGGCCTCGGCGGCGCGCACGGGCATGGTCGCCGGCTCACCCTGCCCCTTGGCGTAACGACGTTCGTCGAAGGCATATCGAGCCACCGTCGCCAGATTCAACTGTCGGCGCCGCGCCATGAAGGTTGCGAAGTGGAAGAGCGAGGATCCATGGATCAGCGTGTTGTCGAGATCGAAGACTGCGGCGGCGCTCATGATGCAAACGTATGAGTGACGTTGACTGAAGACCTTGCGAAACGGCCTTGTCGTGCAACTATTACGGACGAGTTCGTCGCACGTTTACGCAACTGTCGTGCTGTAAGTGTGGTGCATTCACCTCATCGCGCACTCATCCATGATTCCACTTGCGTGCCCCGGCTGTTCATGTCGGCGCGCTAGGTTCGCGGGCATGACTGACAACGAGATGACAGACGTTCCCGAGGTGGCGGAAGTTCCCGAGGTGGCGGACGTTCCCGAGGTGGCGGAAGTTCCTGAGGTGGCGGACGTTCCCGAGACCGTGGAGATTCCCGAGGTGGCGGACGTTCCCGCGAAGCCCGAGAAGGCCAGCTCTGGCGCGAAGGCGTCGAAGCCCAACGCCCGCGAGCGTTGGCGCCTGGCCGAGCTCACGTACTCGGATGCGGTCTGGGCCATCCTCGAGGACGACACCGCTGTCTTGACGAAGGAGACGCACAAGGAGTTGAAGGACCTGCGCTACGCGGCCGATGATCGTCAGCGCAAGTACTTCAAGTCCCTGAAAAAGAAGTAGCTCCCACTGTCTGCCCCGTCTCGTAGTGAGACGGGGCCGACCATGGTGAGACCAGGGGGACATTCGCCCCCAGCAGAGCTAGACCACGAACGGTGGCCGGCTGAAAATCGCATCGATCTCGGCCCGCTCTGATGCACTCTGCGCGGACTTCCTGAGCGAATCCCAGTCGTCGGCGACAGGCGTTGCGGGCCGATCGACTCGCTTGAACAGGCTGTTGATGTTGAGGATGTTCATCACGTTCCTTGTCCGTCCCGGTGAGGACGCTCGGGCGGTCGGGGCGGCGGGCTTCGTGGGCTGCCTCCCCGGACGAGGGGGCGGTTGCCCACTCGACGTTTCCACTTGCGAAGCGCCTTCAGTCGATCATGCGCCGATGGCAGCGAGGCGAACAGGCTGTCGCCCTGAGCGCAAGGCTTGGTGAACTCACGGGTGAGATGCCGTCGCGCCTGATCGACGGCGGTTGACTCGAAATCCGAGACCAGCGGCAACGAACGCTGCTGCGGCCCCGAGCAACAGCGCCCAGCGAGGGCCGGCGTGCTCCGCGACCAACCCGACGATCGGCCCGCCGATGGGCGTGCTGCCGATGAAGGCGACGGTCCACAGGGCCATGACCCGTCCGCGCATCTCCGGGGATGCAGCGAGCTGCAGGGCGGTGTTGCCGGCCGAAAGGAACCAGATGCTCGCGGCGCCGACGGCCACGAGCGAGATTGCTGCGACCTCGAGGTTCGGGCAGATGGACGTGACGAGCATGGTCGCCCCGAATGTTGCCGCCGCCATCACCATCGTGGGGATGCCGCTCGAGTGCCGCCCGGCACTGACGAGGCCGCCGCCTATGGCGCCGACCCCCATGGCTGCGGTGACCAAGCCCAGGCTGCCGGCGCCCCCGTTGAAGGTGGTGAACGCGAAGGCAGGCAGCACGACCTGGAACTCGTAGGTAAGCGTGCCGATGAGCACCATCATGAGCAGTGGGATCAACAGTTCGTGGTTATGCCGCACGTATCGGAGGCCGTCGCGTAACTGGCCGGGTCCGCGGGGCACTGGCTCGGTCGGCCGCAGCTTCGTCCGATCCATCGATGAGTAGGCGATGATCGCGGCGCAGAAGCTCGCGGCGTTGATGACGAAGCACTCGCCGACGCCGGCCGTCGCAATCACGATGCCCGCGACGGCGGGCCCTACGGCCCTGGCCACATTGACGAGGACGGCGTTGAGGCTGACCGCATTGCGCACAACGGCAGCCGACACCATCTCGCGCATGAAGGCCTGGCGCGCAGGGTTGTCGAAGGCATTGATGAGGCCCAGTCCGATTGACAGCAGGATGATCCAGCCCATCGACATGGCCCCCATGACGGTGAGGAGTGCCAGTGCCAGCGCCTGGGTTGCGCCGGCGATCTGCGTGCCGATGAGGAGGCGTCGCTTGTCCAGTCGATCGACGAGGACCCCGGCGTAGGGGCCGAGGAGGAGCACCGGGAGTGTTTGAAGCGCGATCGCAAGCCCGAGCCAGGTGGCGGAGTGGGTGAGTTGCAGGATGACCCAGGCGATGGCGACCGACTGCATCCAGGTGCCGCTGAGCGATACGGCCTGGCCGACGAAGAATCGGCGGTAGTTGACCCCGGCGAGCGCGGCGAAGGTGCGGTCGCGCCAACTCGGCGACGAGGACGTGGCCCGCACGGGCTCGTCCGTCTCGTCCTCGTCAATCGCACCCATGTCCCCACCCTCACCGGCGCGGCAGCATCCGTCAATGTGACCCCCTCGAATCGAACGGCTTGCGGTCCGGTCCAGGTTCGCGGGCGTGGCTGCCATGATTCGTCGTAGGGTGTGCCGATCGGCAACGAACGAACGGAGTGGCGGATGCGGCGTGGATTGGTCAGCGCTGGCATTCTGCTGGGTGCGGGGGCGCTGCTCGCGAGTGCAGTGCCACCGGCGGCAGCGGCGGTCGATTCGGCGAATCCCAAGAAGTGCGCGCAGACACTTGCGGCAGCACAGGCCAAGCATGAGGTCTGGGCCCAGCCGACTGAGGCCGCTGATGACGGCGTCGCCGCGTCATACCTTCCTGTGCTCGCGTCTCACACGAAGGTGGTTCAGGATCCGCTGAATCCCACATGCTCGGGCGTGAAGACGACCTGGCAATCCGTGAAGAAGTCGGGAGCCGGCGCCGGGTTCCTCGTGCTGAGATCGAATGCGGGCTTTGGGCCCGACGCGCCGAAGTGCGGTCACGACACCTGCACGGTGGAGTACCGGGGCGAGACGATCGACCTCAAGGACCCGAAGCAGACCAAGCCCCTGCTGTGCTCGAGGGTGGCGTTTGCGCCTGACGATTACGACCGATCACTGTGCTTGCCGGTCGCCAAGAGCACCGGTGCGTATGAGGTGTCGGTCGTTCAGAAAGACACTGCGCGCACGATCCCCGGCGTGGGCACCCGGTGGGCCTGCCGCGACTACGGCCCGGCCATCGCGTGCAGTTGGCAGCCGCAACTCGACACCCAGGTTCCAGAGAAGATCACGACCGAGAGCATTCGGCTTGAATTGACGAAGGACGCGGCGACG
>WLND01000319.1 GCA_009726075.1 Actinomycetota bacterium | reverse complement strand
CTGCCATCCCTGCGATCGAGGCGGCGGGTGACGTGAGTCGACGCATGAACACTCCAAGGGCTTGGCGGGATTCGGCAGTGCCGGCGATTGCCGCCACTGATCGATCAGTAGAGCTGTTCTAGCCGGATCGAGGTCTTCGACTCGGAGCACGTGGTGACGACGCGCATCGCGCCACCGTCCGTCATGTCGAAGATGCGCACGTCGCTGTCCTGCCGAACGCCGGAGAGGCACATCGTCTGCGACGACTTGTCGAAGGTGTTGCAGGCGATGATCGACGGGACGCTGAACCGCGTTCCGCTGCTGTCGTCCACGAACGTCGTGGTCCACTTGGCCTCGCGGGTCTGGAAATAGCCAATGGTGCCGCCGCTGACCCATGAGCAGACGCGCCGCGCCACGACCTGGTGCGGGCCGCTCGACGATTGAGCGGGGACCACCGCGCCGTTGTAGCGGGTGGGGTTATTCACGCCGCTGAAGTCGAAGCAGTCGACCGGAGGAACCTCAACCCTCCATCCGCGCGACGTTCCGTTCTCGATGGTGACGTTGATGCCGAACTTGGTGTTGAAGTCGAAGTACGAGGGCATGTCGATCGGTCCGCCAAGATCCGGGCACGCCTGTGGTGCTGCCTGGCGGGCCGGCGAAGGCAGCGCGGCCTCCTGCGGCGAGGAGCAGGCCCCGAGGAACATCGAGGCAGTGGCGAGGCCAAGGACGGTCAAGGTCGTGCGGAGGCGGCTCACTTCCGGAGTGTAGGCGGACCGTTCGGACCCGGTTGCCACAGTCCTTGGGGGCCCGCGCGGACGAGGTCCCAGAAGCAAACTCCCGCCCCTCCTGGCCAACCAGGCTCCCCGGCGGAGGTTCGGGCAGATTGATGTCGCTTTCCGCTGCGTGGACGCAGGCCGCAGCGACATGAGCGTGCCCAAACGAGGGCGGGCGGGGTGGTTTGGGGAGTGCGTCGATGGACGACGCTCAGGTGGCCCTGAGTTTCAGCAGGTACTGGCCGCCGCCCTCGTCCACGTGCGTTGTCAGGGCCAGGCCGGGGGCGAATCTCGTGAGCCGGTCAAGCAGCCAGGCGGACGCCTCATCCGCATCGGCTCGGGTCGGACAGCGGGCCACGACCTCCTGCCCACCCTTTCGGGTCAGGCGGTCTACCGTCGCCACGATCGGCGCCGGATCGACGACGAACAACTCAGCACCCCAGGGAACCACGGGCGCGATCTTGCCCTTGCGCGTATTGCACGCCCGGTGCGCGAGGCGATCCGTCCCGTCCGCCTGCTTCTTGCCCTTCGGCGCCGCACCGCCATCGACACTCGGGCCGCGATCGGAATTGACCGACGACTCAGGGTCGACGGGCTCGTCGCATAACCAGCACCGCCAGGCATCCCGCTCGCCAACCTCGTTCAAGTCGCTCATGGCCGCAGGCTACGGCACGTCGGATGGTCGGCCGAGTTTCAGCGGGCCAGCGGATTGACCCACCGCACCTGCGGGAACCGGGCGAAGTCAACGTCGGCCGAGTAGACGGTCGCGCCGAATTCGAGCGCCAGGGCAGCGAGGTGGCCGTCGTTGACGAGGTCGCCACCAACTCCGGTTGGGGCAAGGAGCGCTCGCATTGCGGCCGGGTGCCGCGCAGTCGGCTGCAGCACCTGGACGTGCGGTGCGCTCAGCCACCGCTCGATCTCGTCGAGAAGATCACCGACGGCCACCGGCTGCTTCATGATGCGAGCAGACGACATCAGCCGGACGAAGGCGACGAGCACGAGCCAGCTGAGCCCCACCGCCTCGTCGCCATTGAGCGCATCGGTCCACCATCGCCTGGCCCGCTCGTGGAACAGCGATCGACTGTCGGATGCATAGATGAGGAGGTTGGCGTCAGGGACGATCATCAGGGCCCGCCTCGACCGCCAGTTCCTGCGTCACGGCGATGAACCGCTCGTCATCCATCTCCGCGACCAGGTCGAGGGCCTTGGTCAGGTCTATCCCGTCGCGCAGCCCTGCGTCGAAGGCCCGGACGGTCATGGGCTCACGAGGAGGTTCCGACTCGGCGGCCAGACCCCGTCGGAGACACGCATTGACGACCTCCTTGAAGGGTCGTCCCGTCATTCTCGCCCTGTCCTGGAGCACCATGGCGAGATCATCGTCGAGGGTGAGGGTCGTTCGCACCCCGCCAGCCTAGCTTGTGGACATCAGGGCATCATGTGCGAAGCATCATCGCATCACGCGCCACGTCGCCTTGTGCACGATCCTGAGTCGGCGAGGTGCCATAGTGCTGCCCATGGCTGAACCCGGCCCGGTCACGCCGGCGTCCACGCGCACACCGCCCGCACGCGCAGGCAAGTCAGGGATTCAGCCGAAGCGGCTCGCACGCATGGCGGGCCTGCTCCTCGTGGCCGCAGCGCCACCCATGATCGCCATCACCTGGCTCTTCGGGGTCACCGCGGCCGAAACAGCCGTGTTCGGGGTGCTCATCGCCCTCATGAACATGATCATGGGCGGTCTCCGCATCGCGCTCGCAGCAGCGTTCGCCCTGATCCTCGCCACTCCGATCAGCCTTGTCTGCGGCCTTTCGCCGCTGGCCGGGGCCGCCTTCATGGCCGTGGCCTGCATCGTGGTCGGGGCCTCCGCCGGGTGGGGGCTGCAACGCGGCCTCACGATGGTGCCGCTGGCGATCGCCTACCTGCTCATCAGCCCGCCCGCGATCAACGGCCAGGCCGCAGACCCAACCTCGACCTCGTATGTGCTGACCCTCACCGCCATCATGGCGCTCGCCGGGCTGTTTCCGCTGATCGTCCTGCCTCGCCTGATGAAGAAGCTGCCTCCACCGAGGCTCAAGCGCAACAGCCGGGCCGACTCCGTCGAATACGCCATCATCATCTCGACGCTCACGGCAGTAGCCACCGGAGTCGTCCTCGCCATCCACCCAGGGCGCGATGCCTTCTGGCTCATCCTCACCCTGCTCGTCGTCGTGCAGGTCGGACCTCAGGCGACGATTCGAAAAACCATGAGTCGATCAGGCGGCACTGTGCTCGGAGCCGTCATCTCGATCATCATCGTCATCCTCATCCCCAACTCGACCGTCCTCTTCTGCCTCGGGATCGTCGCCATGCTCCTCACCGTGAATTTCGCGGGAGGATCTCGCTACTGGCTCTACATGACCTGCCTGACGCCGACAATCGTCCTCACATCGAGCGCCTCGAACCCATCGACGGCCGAGCTCACCGCCGAGTCACGAGTGCTCTACACCCTCATCGGCGCGGCCTTGGCCCTGATGGCCTTCGCGATCGCCGTAGCCCTGCAGCGCATCTTCAACCAACCCAGCGAGCATGCGGCCTTATCGGACCGCCCCTAACCCGCTACTTGGCGTGAAGGTCCTCGATCCCCTGTTCCAGCCACTCGCCCATCGCATCGAAATCATGGGGGATCTCGTCGCGGGACTTACCGAGGAGGTCAGCCACGTTGTCGAGCACGACGGCACCGAGGTGCGAGACCTTGTCGTTG
>WLND01000318.1 GCA_009726075.1 Actinomycetota bacterium | reverse complement strand
TGAGGGGTTAGGAGACCACATGGACGAAGCCTCTCGGGACGAAATTGGGGCAGCGCTGCTGGCCGACAACGAGCTGACGTCGGACACCACTCCCGATGGCCAACGGGTGAGCGGCGCAGCGCTCGTAGGCCTGTGGCTCCTCATCCCGGCGGCGCTCGGCGGTGCCGGTTATGCGCTGGTTGGGCTCATCTCGATGCTCACCGTGACCCAGGCCGCGCCGGGTGTCGAGGCGGAGCAGGCGGCGGTCGCATGGCAGTGGTGGCTGCTCGCAACTGTCCTCCTCCAGTCCGTGTACTGGGTGCTCATCGCGCCACGGCCGATGCGAGGCCTGTGGGCGTTGCTGCCGGTCCTCGCGCTGATTCCCACGTTCGGCATCGCGCGCGATGTGCTCCTGCGTCCGGGTTCGCCCGGCGGTCGGCGCAACGCCCATCTCCTGGATAACGGTCAGCATTCACGTGTCACCTCAAGTAGAGCCACATGACAAGTGCGCTGAGGCCGATGTACGCCGACAGGTCGATGTACATCATCCTCTCGTCGGCGCGAATCGCGCTGGCCTCGCCACCGGTCCTCGCCTTCCAGGAGGTGGCGAGCGTCTGGATCAAGGTGGTGAGGACGAATAGGAACGAGATGATGTAAAGCACGTCGAGCATCACGAGGTAGCCGCCGTCTGGCAGGTCGGACAACGCGCTCCACTGCATCGCCACGAGGGTCAGCAGTGCGGTGATGCCCAGGCCGATGCGTGCCTCGATCAGCCCCGGCGGCACATGGAAGATGAGGCTCGCGGTGGCGACGACCAGGAGGATTGGCAGCAGAACCTTGACCGACGTCGCAAGGAAGGGATGCGTGACCGGGACAGTGATCGTTACTCTGGAATAGATATCATTCTCTCTGTTGGTGAGATCGCCGAAGCTAGACGAGTAGTGGATATCTTCGACGGTGATGCTGGGCTGGCCGATGTCGTAACCGGGGACGGTGACCTGTGGATCGATGGCAATCGGGTTGGTGTCGAGCACGTACGTCAGTTGGTCTGCCTCAGACCGCTGGTCCTCGAGCTGCACCTGCAGGTTCTGCTCGCCGAAGGGAAACTGCGCCAGTTGAAGGGCAGTGTTGAAGGCGCCCTGGTAGCGGATCGCATAGTAGAACGAGCCATCGGGCTGTGGTACCGGCTCCTCGGTCAGGGGCGTCCCCACAAGGGCCCACGTTTCGTACGGGTTCATCACCTCTAATGACTGATAGGGAGCGAGATCAGCGCCCTGCCAACGCATCCATACGTAGAGGTCGGCCATGAAGCTATTCGTCGCTAGGTCGAGGCCCTGGATGTTCTCGATGTAGGTGCCGACGACGACTTCGCGGGCACCGGGCTCCTTGCCGATCTCGGTCGCGATCACGCCGGGGCCCGAAGGCAGGTCGGCCGCGACCGCATCGGCGACGGCGAAGCATGCCGTGAAGCCGATGACCAGAAGGGTCGCGGCGATCAGTCGTCGTGCGTGCGTGCCTGTGGGTCCCATGGAAGGGCACGTTATCGGTCGCAGCGGATCATCGATACCGCCAACGAGAGGCCTGGCGCTCATCGCGCCGTTGTCACATGTCGTCAGGCGGTCACGTCGAGGCGGACGCTCACGTCGTCACCCTCCGAGAGACCCTCGGATCCTCGGACGGAGGACCGAATGGGCACCACGTAGCGACCATCCTTGGGGAACAACGCGGTTGTCCACTCGGTGTCGCCGATGCGTGCAGTGACCGGGATCATGCCCCACCCGTACGAGACGAGCGGGGCGACCGCCTCGAGCGCTGCGCACTGCTCCTCGGGCACCGTGATGAAGTACCAGGGGGAGGGACCGCGCCAGAACCAGAGTGCCCCGCTGAACGACACGCGCATGCGGCGAGGATACGAGCCGGTCTGGGCTTGTTCTCCGCTGAGCCCCCGATCCGGACTAGCCCCCGATCCGGATGGGTGATTCGGTGACGTCGACACTCGTCGGCGTCGTTAGGGCAGCGCAGCTGCCGTCGAGCCGGCACAACGTCGGCCCGAGCCCGCTGGCATCCACCTTCGCGGCCGCTCCGGTGGACCAGAGGAGTGAGTAGTTCCGGCCATCGGCGCCCGTCAGCTGGCAGACCTGCACCTCGCCTGCCGGCCCCGCAGTGCCGCAGCGCTGCATGCGAGACCCGACGAGCCAGGAGTAGGTCGTACTCCAGCCCTGCTTGGCTGCGGGGGTGCCGGGGTTCAGCTGGCCGCCGAGCAGGTCGTAGTCGCTGCCGGACCACAGGTACCAGTAGGTCGAGTCGATCCCGTACTGCACCGACTGGATGAACGACTGCGAGATATAGGCGGCGGTTGTCGCATCGCTGAGCGGCACCCGCCCTTCGGACGAGCTTGCGAGGCCGTAATTCAGCTCGGTGTCCAGGACCCCGCGGTCAGCGGGTGCCCCATTGACGGCGAGCATGGTCTTGAACTGGGCGACGAGATCGAGGCGATCCTTCGGGGTTCCGTTGGGCAGCGGGTAGCTGTGGACCGAGAAGGCGTCGACGGGCCAGCCCTTCGCCTTGAGCGCGGTGAGGTACTGGGTGTACTGGTTGGCGAAGGTGCCGGATGCGCGAACGCCGGTGCTCGCCGCGACCACCGATGCGGAAGGCGAGCAGCCCTTGATCGCACCATGCGCCTTGTCGGTGAGGTCGGCGAGCTGTTCCTGGGTGCCCGACCAGTAGCGCGAGATGTTGCCCTCGTTCCAGACCTCGTAGGAGCCGATGGCGCCGCCGTACTTCGTGCAGACTGCCTTGAGGAAGTCGGCTGCGTCGTCGAGGCTGGCGGGCGGGGCACTGTCGCCCTTGCCGCCGTTGGCCCACGCCGGGGTGTTGCCCAGGACATACAGGACGCCAGCTCCGAGGGCCGAGGCCCGTGCGACCGTGGCACTGAGCTTCGACCAGTCGTACACGCCCTTCGAAGTCTCGATCTCCTTCCAGGAGACCCCGACATCCCAGAGCCGAAGCGAGCCGGTCGGAACCTGCGGGCTCACCCAGTCGACAGGAGCAGTGAGGCCGAACAGCGAGCCCCGGACAGGATCGGTCACCGGAGCGGCATAACCGGTGATCGGCAAGGTGAGGCCGCCCCCAGCCCCGCTGCCGGAGCCTGCGGATTCGGGGACGACGGCGGGCTGGACGGCGGCGATGATCCCTTGCTGCTTCGCGAAGTCCTCGACCGTGTAGAGCGTGTTCGACTCGCAGCGGTCGGCCCTCGACTTGATGTCGGCGATCTCCTCGGGGCTGAGCGACAGCCCCCATGCAGCGACATTCGTGAGCCGAGCTACGACGCCCTTGCACGCCTCGACGCCGGGCTTGAGGTGGAAGGCTCCAATCGCCTCGGCGTATTGCCACACGCTCGCGACCCGAAGCAGGCAGCCGACATCCCGGTTGCAGAATCGAATCCACTCGTTCAAGGCTTGGGATTCGTCTGAGGCATCGGACGTGATGAGGGTGAGGTCGACCAGCTCCT
>WLND01000317.1 GCA_009726075.1 Actinomycetota bacterium | reverse complement strand
CGAAGCAGGCAGCCGACATCCCGGTTGCAGTAACGGATCCATTCGTTCAAGGCCTGGGATTCGTCCGAGGCATCGGACGTGACGAGGCTGAGGGTGACCAGCTCCTGGAATGTGTAGAGCTTCTGGGTGACCTGCAGTGACGTCACGCCCTTCGCGCGGGTCTTCACCGGTGTGGGCGACGTGTTCGTGGCCCATGCGAGGCGTTGCGCCGGGGTCCAGGCGTAGGCCCCCTGCCCCCAGGCCTCCTTGTAGCTCATGATCGGAGCGATGTTCAGGCCGCGGGCGGTCTTCTGGGTCGCGCCGAGCGCGGTCACCCAGGTGCCGCCCGTCATTTTGCAGCGCGCGCCGACCGTCGGCTTGACCTGAGCGAGGGAGATGATCATCCGCTGGCGGAGATTGCAGCCCTTCGCATCCTTCTTCAGCGCGGTCGCGGTCGGGATGAACTGAGTGGGGCCCCGATAGCCGACGTACAGCGGCGGCGTTGCCGGAATGCTCGCCACGAGCTGGTCGAAGGTGTAGCTCGTCGTGTCGGCCTGTGCGGGTGCGGCTACCCCGACACTGAGCACGGAGGCAGATGCCACCATGGCGAGGGCGACGACGGGCGAGGCAAAGCGCGCGATGTTCATGCGGTCATTGTCGCCTACCCCGTATGCATTCAGGGCCAGAGTGCTGAATCACCCCGAAGACCGCAGAGGTCGTGACGAACGAGGGGATCGATCTCAGAGGCCGTGACGCACGAGGGAATCGACCTCGCGCACGTGCTGAGGGGCAAGGGCCTCCTGGCGCCGAATGCGCTGCCGCCCGAAGATCCACGCGCCGCCGAAGCCCACGAGCAGGGCGACGAGGACGCCGATGTTGGATTCGATCCAGGCCGAATCCGAGGTGACGCCGAGCGCCTCGAAGAGGTATCCCTGCCAGTTCAGCAGCGGTGCGTCGGCGCTGGAGACGACGAGCCCCCACCCCACGAGCGTGGCCGCGATCATGCTCGTGAGCGCTGGCCAGCCGACCGACCCGTAGCGACCGCCTGCGTCGTAGAGGTCGGCGCCCACGTAATCGACCCTCCGAATCTTCGCGTCGGCGAGGAACACGCCCACCCATGCGGCGAGGGGCACCCCGAGCAGGATGAGGAATCCCTCGAAGGGCCCGAAGAACGAGCCGGCGAACACCAGCAGGTAGAACCCGCCGAAGGTCATGATCACCCCGTCGAGCCCGGCCGCGACGGCTCGGGGCACCCGCAGGCCGAGGGTGAGCAGGGTGAGGCCGGAGGAGTAGAGGTCCATGGCACCGGCACCGGTCATGCCCAGGGCGAAGAGCACGAGAAACGGTACAAGGATCAGGTACGAGGTCGGCAGCAGCGAGATGAGTGCCCCGACGGGATTGCTGCTGAGTTCGCCGGTCAGCGCCGGGTTCGACGTGATGAGCATCAGCCCGTACACCACGAGGATTGACGGTACCAGGGTCCCGGCGAACGTCGTCCACCCGACGATCGCCCTGCCGGAGGAGTTCCTCGGGAGGTAGCGGGAGTAGTCGGCGGCGCTGTTCGTCCATCCGATTCCGAAAGCGGCCATCGCGACGACGGCCGCGCCGATGAAGCCGGATGCGCTGATGTCGTTCGATGCGGTCAGTGCCGTCCAGCTCACGTTGTCGATGGTCATGGCGATGTACGCGATCACCAGGACGAGGCTGGCGACGGTGACGACTCCCTGGAACCTCGTTACCAGGCGAAACCCGAAGACTCCGGTGACGATGACGATGGCGATCACCGAGATGAAGACGAGGACCCTCATGAGAGTGCCGTCGCGCCACCCGAGCCGATCGAAGACCGTCGTCGTCGCGAGCACCGTCGTGACGAGCAGGAAGATCTCCCAGCCCACGAGCGTCAGGTAGGAGATGAGGGTCGGGACGGTGTTGCCGCGAATCCCGAAGGCAGCGCGCGAGATGACCATGGTCGGCGCCGACGCGCGCTTGCCTGCGAGGCTGACCTGGCCGACGAGGATGAAGGAGACGCAGGTGCCAAGGACAGCGGCGATAGCGGCCTGAACGAATCCCAGGCCGAAGACGAGCAGGAGACCTGCGATGGAGACGTTGAACAGCGAGATGCAGGACGTCGCCCACGGCCAGAAGAGCGAACGTGGCGTGCCGTGCCGTTGGTCCTCGGGGATGACGTTGATCCCGTTGTCCTCGATCTGGAAGCTGGTCGGGCCGGTCACCCTGTTGCGCATGGGAGCCGATGCTAGTGACTGCCGACGAGTCCCAGTGCGCTCGATGCCGTAGAGAATCCGAGCACGGTCTTGATCATGGAGCCAGAAGCCTCGAAGGGTCACGACAGGGGAGCCGCATCTTCGGGCCGAGCCTGAGGAACCCAGGCTTAGGGCTTCGGGTAGACGTGACCGCCCTCGATCGCCGCCTGCGCCCACGGATCGGGCTTTCGGCGCCATCCACGGTTTTTCGAGCGGAATGAAAGGCGACTGCTCCGGGCCTGGGGGGATTCGGTGGGTACGTAGACAAGTGGGAAGCTGAGCATCTGCTCGGTGTCCGGGCTTGCGGGAACGTCCGATTCTGGGGTCGTGGGGGACTCAGCATCGCTGAGTGATCGGCTGGTCTTCAGTCGCACAGGGTTGGGTCGACCACCGCATTCACCTAGGCGACACGCCGCATGACACGTAGATGTGTCGGGACGGAAACGGCCCATGGCAGGCAGTGACGGACGGTGCTGGGCTGGCGAGCTGGGCGCCCACGGTCGCCTCTGCGTGTTTCCCGATGAGGAGGCTGTCGGGGGTCTCCCTTGAGGGTTTTCCCGCAACCTGTCGTCTGTCTGGAAACGCCTGCCTGCCAGGACAGGATCAGCCTGGTGGCCCAGTGGCGCACCGACCTGATCGAGGTCTTCCTTGGCCCGGCGGACGAGGCAGCGGTGTGGGAGTGATCCATGTGAACGGGTCTTTGTCATTGCTTCGCAACGACATCTCGCCTTTATGGGTTGGCCTGGAGTTCTCGCAGTCGCGTCCACGGCTCGCCTCGTCGTCCTCAGGCGGCACCTCCGGAATGACCCATGGCGAGTCGGACGCAGCCGCAAGCATCCGCCAGTTCGGGGCTTGTTCGGTCGGACCCGAGCTCGGGACGAACGTCCCCTGAGCCACATTGCGTTGTATGGTCGCGCACAAGGCGACTACCGTCGCGGCATTGCCGAGTAAGCCCGGCAGCCCGCCCGACAAGACCAGACAGCAGCGAACGAAGGATTTGGCTCATGGCGTCGATATCACGAACGGCTCGGTTCTTCGCGGGATCACTGTGTCTTGCGGTGGTGGCTGCCCCTATGTCGGTGGCATGGGCCCATGACGATGTTCAGCCTGTTTCGCGGAGCGCTCAGGTCTCGACGCCGATGGCCCCGGTTGCGGGGACTGCATGCAAGAAGCCGGGCTTGAAGAGTGGTGCCTTCACCTGCAAGAAGGTCAAGGGAAAGCTCGTCTGGGTCGGTGCAACCGCGACCCCCGT
>WLND01000316.1 GCA_009726075.1 Actinomycetota bacterium | reverse complement strand
GATCCTCAAGTGGTCGATCGGCGTGGCGCTCCTCGGCTTCGCGCTCGCCTGGGGCTTCACGCTCTGGCCGGTCGTCCTGGGCGGCATGTTCGTCACCGGGGTGGGCATCGGGGTGCACTGGCCGCTCGGCGTTGCCAGGGCCGTCCGCGCCTCCGGGGGCCTCACCGACCACGCGTCCGCAGCCGCGTCCGTCGCCGGCAGCCTGGCGATCGCGGTCGCGCCCTTCGCCCTCGGCGCCCTCTCCGACCTCATCGGCTTCCATGAGGCGTTCCTGCTCGTGCCCGCGTTCCTGCTTGTTGCGCTCGGGCTTATCTTCCTTCGGCCGGTACCTGACCAGCCGGGCGCAGCACGAGTGGTACCGACACTCGAATAAGGCGATCATCGCGCTCGCTGGTGACGAGCAGGCCGAGGCCGTCCGGCGTCCAGCTGATCGCCTCCCCCTGCGCCTGGTACGGCAGATGAATTCTCGCGACCTCCCTGCCGGGAGGGAGCCCGTCGTAGATGACGGCATCGACATAGTCGCGCAGCACGTAGCGGTCGCCGTTCGGGGAGATCGCGCCGTCGGTGATGAGGCCACCCTCCTTGCGGACGGGCCTGGCGATGTTCACGACCCCGGGGCGAAGGGGGGCCGGGAGCGCGTAGAGCGAGCCGTGAGCGAGCTGCTTGGTCACCGCCCACAGCCGGGGCCCGGCCGGGTCCGCGAGAAGCGCCTCGGCGTTGTGCGGGCGGTCTGCGTAGGTGAACGCGAAGGTCTTCGCCTTCACGGTCCTGTCCCTCAGCTTCTTCGGCTCCCGGATCCGCAGGATCTCAACGGAGGACCACGAGTCGAGGTTGTCGCCGATATCGCCGAGCCACAGAACGGGCCGGCCCTGGCCGTCGCGGCCCGAGGCTATTGACTCGAAGTCGCGTGCGGTTGCCCCCGAGATGGTCAGGGTGGCAAGGGTCTTGCAGGTCGTTGCATCGACCGCAAAGATCCTCGGCCCGCCGCCCGAGTCGTTGTGCAGCCACAGGACCTCGGGGTGCCGAACCGATGGCGCCATCCCGCTGATCTCGTCGAACCGCTTGTCCTTGAAGGTGCAGACGATGTCCTCGGCAGCCAGGGCACCCGGCGCGCCGGCCAGGCCCAGGGCAAGGATGCCGAGCAGGACGGCGACGATGCGGCGAGGGTTCAACGTCCGAGCAGGGCCGCGACGACAACCACGGCCACCGATGCGCCGAGCACCGCGAGGGTGACGATGCGTCTTGCCCGCGAACTCATGCTGGCAAGGCTACTTCAGGACGCGCGCATCGAATCGGGTGGAAGCCTCGGGCGATGATGATCACTTCGTCATGGCCGGGCGCAGTACCGTATGGATCATGTCGGGTGACCACCAGCGCGAGAACTCCGAAGGGCTTCTTGCCATCAGCATTGGCACCGCGCTGTGGACCGTGGCCGGGGTCGTCCTGGTCCTGGCCCGCAATACCCTGCCGGCCAGTGGCCAGTGGTGGATAGCGACCTGCGGCGTCGGAGTGGTCAGCGGCCTCGGCGGCGTGCTGTTTCTGCGCCGTCGGAGCCGTCAGATCACTGCTGCTCAGCGCTGAATCGGCTCGTCTTCGTCGTCCCTGTCGTCTTCGTCGTCACTGTCGTGCGCATCGTCGCTGAGCTCGTCCGAATCATCCTGGGTTTCGTCGCCATCGTCGGCCGCGTCATCCGACCCGTCCGCGCCCTCGACGTCGGTGAGGTCAAGGAGCATGCCGGCTGCCTCCTCGTCGGTGACGGTGTCGATGATGTCCTCAAGGGCATCCTCGACCAGGTCATTGCCGACGACCGTCGTCTCGTCGCTCGAGGCCTCGTCCGACATTTCGACCTCGTCGAGGACGACCTCGTCGACCTGGACCTCGGAGTGGGCACCGCAGCCGTAATCAAGGGCCACGACGTGCCCGTCGGCCGGAGCCATCACGTTCGCGCACACGCCGAACATCGGGCCGAATGCCCCGCCCATCGGCACCATGAAACCGCACGACACGCAGTTGAGCGCAGCCCCCTTGGCCATCGCGGAGTCGGGCCCCATGTCGCCGGCGTACCAGCGGTCTGCTGCGTCGTCGCGTCCGATCGGCGAGAGCACACGAACCCGTCCGAGTCCCATTTCCCACTGTCCTGGCGCAAGCGGGCTCTGCGATGCGACAGTCTCGAGCGCGTCCTCGTCGGTGAATCCCGCGATCAGGCGCGGGTCCTGCGAACTGGTCGGCAGCACATCGCCAACCCCGAGATCGCCGGGCTGCACGCGCTCGCTCCACGGCACCCACTCCGGCGCGACGAGCGCATCGGGGCCGGGCAGCAGCACGACATCGCAGACGGTCGGCGTGGCGTCGTCCGGCGTGCGGGCAACGGTGACCGCCCAGTGCCAGCCGCGGTAGCCGGCGCTCGTGCATTCGAAAAGGTGGGTGGCGAGGCGTTCGTCCTCCATGGCCACGCCGAGGTGGGCGCCGACTCGGTCGGCCCCGACGCCGTCGACCGCTGCATCGTGCGCGAAATCAACCGCTTCAGACAGGACCGTGTCGACTGGTACGTCAGCGCTGATGTGTTCCACGGGGTTGATTGTGTCCCATGCGGACGACCTCTCGCTCGGTCGGGGTGATCCCCGGCGCTAGGGTCGAGGGTGTGGCCGAGCCCCTGAACCCGAGCGGCAACCCGTAGCGTGGGCGTCATCGATCTTGCGATCGTCGCGACGACCTTCGCGCTCATCTTCCCGGCCGAGCTGCCCGACAAGACGTTTATCGCCACGCTCGTACTCTCGACCCGGTACCGGCACCTGCCCGTTTGGCTCGGCGTCAGCGCTGCCTTCGGGGTTCAGGTCATCATTGCCGTCACCGCTGGCGGGTTCCTCGCACTGCTTCCGCAACGCCCCGTTCTGGCGGTGACCGCGGCACTGTTCGCCGTCGGCGCCGTCATCCTCGTACGCGGTGGCCTGTCGACCCGCGCCCAGGAGCAGGCGGGTGAGGACGAGGAGGAGCGCGAAGTCCTCGAACGGGTCTCGAAGGTGGAGTCGAAATCAGCACTGCGCGTGTTCATCACCAGTTTCGTCGTGCTCTTCACTGCGGAGTGGGGCGATCTGTCCCAGCTGCTCACGGCGGGCCTAGCCGCCCGAACCGGCGAGCCTGTCTCGGTCGGGATCGGCTCGTGGCTCGCGCTCGTCCTCGTCGCGGGCATCGCCGTGCTTGCCGGGCGCTGGCTGCAGCAGCGGGTGCCCATCTGGCGGATCCGACTCGTGTCGGGTGCGATTCTGGCCGCGCTCGCGGTGTGGACGATCGTCGAGTTCGTCCAATCCCCCGCCTAACCCCCTCCGCAGTTTGTCCCACCTCCTGGGACATCGTGCGAAATTCCAGGGAAATCCACCCCGATTCTGCAATTCGTCCCACGGGTCGGATCGGCGGTGGCGGTGCGGCGCCTGCTGGCGCCTTCCGGTACCAGGGACAACCTGCACATTCACAGCCCACACGCGCCTCTTTTCACG
>WLND01000315.1 GCA_009726075.1 Actinomycetota bacterium | reverse complement strand
TTGCGGAGGACGGTCCGGTTCGCGTGGGCGAGGTATCGGCGCAGTTCGAGGACGCGGTCGCGTTCGGGTTCATGCCTGAGGCGTAACGGGTCACGCAGTCTGCGTCGTGAGACCACGGACGTCCCGTGGCGCGCCACATCGGAACGGGTCAGGGTCCGGCTGGCGAGATTTCGGCGATCATCCGTGCTGGGCTCGGGGGCGGCTGGATTACGCCGGCTCGATTCGATGTGACCAGGCTCAGGAGTCCCGGAGTGTCAGGACGTCGCCGACGCTCACGCGACCCGGCACAGCAGTGGTCGCGTAGACCCCGAAGTTGAAGCCCGGACCGAAGATGGACTCCTGCCGACCCCGGTAGCCGCCGATGAGGCTCAGTGTTCGCAGGTCGACCTCGCCCGTATCGGGGTTGCGGGTGGTGCCAGCGCACCGCTGCACCGGTCCGCCCCCGACGACCACGGCATGGCCGACCGTCAGCGAGCGGCCGAGCCACGAGTCCTCTGCGTGCGGCTCCGCGCCGTCGAACTCGATGAGCATGCGAAAACGTCGACTATCAACGGTTTCGAGCCCCGCCCGGCGTGCGAGCTCGGCTGTCGAGGCATCCCCCAGCAGGGTCAGCGGCTCGACGTCGCGCCCGCCGTTGGTCTCGTCCGCCTTGATGAGGCGAAGCGACTGACCGGCGAGATCGGAGAAGAGTGCTGCCCAACCCCCCTCGACCACCTGGCCACTGACGCGTCGAAACCCGAAGAAATCGGCTTCGTTCGCAGCGCCGAGCTCGATGGGCCCACGGTGGACGACGCCGTCACCATCGCTGACGGTGAGCGCCTGGTCGTCCTGATGCCAGTGAGCCGAAAGGCCCACCAACGCTCCCGTCTTGGCGATCGAGATCAGTCGATCGCCGTCATCGACGAGATAGAACAAGCGGTCGCCGACGGCCCCGGTGGCAGTGAGGTCGATCGACGAGGGGTGGCTCAGGGCCAGCCCCTTGATCGGCGTCACCGACAGGCGAGTGATCTGCATGGTGCTCGCCTGTCTACGAGGCGGCGGGATCGACGATGAAGGTGCCGTTCTTGTCCACCTTCAGGATGTAGACGGGCACGTTGTTGCGATTGCCGGTCTTGGGGTTGATCGTGATCGTGCCGGTTTGGCCGGCGTAGCCCTTCGTGGCGAGCAGCCCCTTCATGACGGCGGCGTAATCGGTGGAGTTCGCCTTGGTCATCGCGGCGAAGAGGATGTTCGCGGAGTCGTAGGTGAACGTTCCCCAGACGCCGGGCTTGGCCTTGAACGCCTTCGTGTATGCCTTCACGTAGCTCGCGGCGTCGGGCATCTGAGCCGCGGCCGGCACGCCACTGAAGTTGCAGTTCTGCGAAGCGGGGATCCCAGCGGCGGTCACGAAGGCGGGATCGACATTGGCGAGGCCCATGAAGCAGTGGGCCGTCGTGTTCGCCTTGGCAATGGCCGTCGCGATCTTGCTGCCCTCGGGGTAGTAGGTGCTCACGTAGAGGATGTTCGGCGCCAATGCCAGGGCGGACGCGACCTGGGCCGAGTAGTCGGAAAGGCCCGGGGTGATCGCGATGCGCGAGACCGGTGCGCCATCGCCGCAGACCATCGCCTTGCCCACTCGGTCGGCCATGCCGACGGTGTAGTCGGACGGGTCGACGAGCATGACGACCTTCGGGCAGCCGCTGTAGCCGTAGCCGTCCTGCAGGAACGAAATCTCGACGGGGGAGATCTGGCTGTTCTTCGGCTGGACGGTGACGCCCTTGCCCGTGGTCTCGTCCGTGGAGGTCATCTGGACCGGGACGATGCCCTCGGCAATGTAGGTCGGCAGGTTCAGGATGCCGACCGAGGAGTTGTACGGGCCGATGACCGCCACGGCACCCGCCGCCTTCACCTGCTTCGCGACACTGACCGCGAGGTCGGGATTCGCCTTGGCATTGGCCTTGATGATCTTCACGGTGCGACCGAGCACGCCTCCCTTGGCGTTGACCTGGTCGACGGCGAGCTTGACCCCGCGGTACATGTCGATGCCGTTTGCGGACTGCGATCCGGTCAGGGGAGCCTCGACCGCGATGATGATCGGCGCGGGGGCAGCAGATGAGGTGGGCGCGCCTATCAAGGCGATTCCTCCTGCGAGGAGAAGGGCGGAGATCGTAAGGAGGCGCTTGGCAGCGGTGGTTTCCATGCGACGACACTAGCCTCCCGGGGCGTCGCTGCACGCCATAGCCTTGGGCCAACGTGAGCCGAAGGAGGCACCGATGACCGCCGCCTTGACCGGGGGATCGCCTCCAGCCTTGAGCGTGATGGTCGTCGAGGACGAGCCACTGTTTCGAGACCTGCTCGTCAACGCCCTGCTCTCGCAGATGCCGGACGCAACGGTGACCGGGATCTACCCGACGGCCGAGGCGGCGCTCGAAGGCCTCACTCGGGTCGATGTCCTGCTCACCGACATTGACCTTGGCGGGGGCATGAGCGGCGTCGAGTTGGGCATTCAGATGAGGCGCAGATCGGCTGCCCGTGGTGTGGTGCTGTTGTCGAACCTGTCCAAGCCATCCCTGCTCGCCACGATCCCGCCCGATGTTCAGGGCGGGTGGTCGTATCTGCTGAAGAAGAACGTCTCCGACATCGATCAGCTGGGCACTGCGCTCCGGGGCGCGGCTGCCGGGGAGATAACGATCGACGGCCGGCTTCTGGCCGGGGCTCGAATCGAAACTGATGGCCCGATGGGTCGACTCACCGACCGGTAATTGCGGGTGCCCTCGCTCGTGGCCACCGGGATGTCGAACCAGAAGGTCGCCGATGAAATCAGCGTCGGCATGCGGACGATCGAATCGTCCATGTCGTTGATCCTCGCCCAACTGGATCTCCACCCCGAAGACGGCATCAGTACCCGGGTAGCCGCTGTCCTGGCGTATCTCGACGCCTTCACATCTGGCAGTGCGTGACGGGCCTCGCGAGGTCGGTGCTCGACCGCGACTGGTTCCGGCCCCTGCGGGAGTTGTTCTATCCGTGCGCGGCGATGATCGCCATGGCCAGCATCACGGGGCTCCTGTCGACGGCGCCGGCATCTGGCCGCCATTGGGCCCTCGAAGTCGTGCGGTTCGCCGTTGCGGGGGCGCTCGCTGCTGCTCTTGCACTGGCGGTCCTCGCGATGTGGCAGCGGGCATTCGGCGCTGGATCCCGTTCAGCGACTCGCCGGCCTGATGATCGATCCGGAGGGGATCCTGCGCGCGCCGCGCCGCGGCATTGACATCGATGCGCAACGGGCCCCGGGCCTTCCGCTGCCGATGCGCACCTCCCGGTGGCGGCTTCTCGCGACCGCGCCGGGGGATCGCAGACTGTTCGCTGCCCGGCGATGCCGGGAAAACCAGGCCGACGATCAGGCCAGGTGCCGGTGTCCTCAGGGCAAGGAGGTGCACCGCGATGACCGCTGTGGCAATCGAACCCGAGCCGGTTCCGTTGGTCCGAGACCAGGCTGGCCGCCTCATGGTGCCAGGGACCCGCATCT
>WLND01000314.1 GCA_009726075.1 Actinomycetota bacterium | reverse complement strand
GGCACCGCTTCGCATCGAGTGCATCGATATTTCGACGCTGCAGGGGCAGGACACCGTCGCATCGCTCGTCGTGTTCGAGGATGCGCTGCCGAAGAAGCGCGACTATCGGACGTTCATCATCCGGACCGTGACGGCCGATGACACGGGAGCTGTTGCCGAGGTCGTGCGACGACGGTTCGCGCACCATCTCGATCCCGCCGAACAGGACGCAGCTGACCAGGACGCCGCCGAACGGGACCCAGCCCAACAGAACGCAGCCGGCAACGGTGACTCCGAGGCTGACTCGACCACGGATGGAGCCATCGATACCCCCGGCCGCACTCGACGATCGACATTCGCATACCCGCCGGGCCTGCTCGTCATCGACGGAGGCCAGCCCCAGGTCAAGGCTGCGCAGGACGCCCTGATGGCGTCAGGGGTCACCGACGTGCCAGTGATCGGCCTCGCCAAGCGACTCGAGGAAGTGTGGCTTCCGGACGATCCTGACCCGGTGATCCTCCCCCGAACCAGTGAGGGCCTGTACCTGCTGCAGCGGGTTCGTGACGAGGCCCATCGCACCGCGATCGGACTGCATCGCAAGCGCCGAGGCAAGCGCGCGACGATGAGCGTGCTCGATGGCATTCCGGGCCTCGGGCCCAAGAAGGCCCAGCTGCTGCTCAAGCGCTTCGGCAGCGCGACCAAGGTCGGGTCGGCCACCGTCGAGGATTTGCAGGCGGTGACCGGCATCGGGCCGACCCTCGGTGCCACAATTCATGCGGCGCTCAATCCATCGGAGAAAGGACCTGCATGACGGCGGTTACGTCCGACTTCGAGGTCGCCCTCGTGACCGGTATGTCCGGGGCCGGACGGTCGACCGCCGCCCGGGCACTGGAGGACATCGGGTGGTTCGTCATCGACAACCTGCCACCAGCGCTCCTTCAGCAGGCGGTGCAACTGGCCCAGGCATCCAACGACATCACCAAGGTTGCGGTGGTCGTCGACGTGCGAGGCAAGACGTTCTTCAGCCATCTGACCCGCGTGCTCGAGACCCTTCCCAAGGACGGCATCGCCGTGCGTACGCTGTTCCTCGAGGCGTCGGACGAAGCGCTCGTGCGCAGATTCGAGAGCTCGCGGCGACCGCATCCCCTGCAGGGCGCGCACCGCATCGTCGATGGGCTCCGAGCTGAACGCGAGCTCCTCGGCGACCTGCGGGCCAATGCCGATGTCGTCATCGACACGTCGACCCTCAACGTCCATGACCTGCGCCGCAAGGTCGAGGCGGCCTTTGCCGATGGTGATCCGGCCGCGCTCCACGCAACAGTCATGTCCTTCGGCTTCAAGTACGGCGTTCCGGTCGATGCGGACATGGTCATCGACGTTCGCTTCCTGCCCAATCCGCACTGGAACCCTGAGTTGCGGCCCCTTACGGGTCTTGATCCGGCGGTGTCGTCCGCGGTCCTCACGGCTCCGCCGGCCATCGAATTCCTCGACCTCGTCACCGCTCAGGTCGGCCTCGTGACCCCCGGATACCTCGATGAGGGCAAGCGGTACCTCACGATTGCCGTCGGGTGCACGGGAGGCAAGCACCGAAGCGTCGCGATGGCGCAGGAGCTCGCACGGCTGCTGGGGGGCACCGGCATGGAGGCCCTGGTCATGCACCGCGACCTGGGGCGGGAGTGAGCCGGCGCAGCGGACCACACCTCGGGGGACGGGGGAGTGGCCCGAGGATCGTGGCACTGGGCGGAGGCCATGGCCTCGCCGCAACCCTCAAGGCCTTGCGTCGCGTGACCGATCAGATCACGGCGATCGTCGGTGTCGCAGACGACGGGGGTTCGAGCGGCCGGCTCCGGGCTGAGTTCGGCGGCCTTCCGCCCGGTGACCTGCGAATGGCACTGGCAGCGCTCTGCGGCGACGACACCTGGGGCCGGACCTGGCGTCAGGTGATCCAGCACCGGTTCGGTGGGGATGGCGACCTTGCTGGCCACTCCCTGGGCAACCTGCTCATCACGGCACTGTGGGAGGAGACCCATGACGCCGTCATCGGGCTCGACTGGGTCGCGGCTCTCCTCGAGGCCCACGGGCGGGTCCTGCCATGCAGCACGACACCGGTGCAGATCGTCGCCGATGTGCACGGGGATGCCGCGCGACCTGACGGAATCTCACAGGTCCTCGGTCAGGTTGCAGTCGCGACCACGGCAGGCGACGTCCTGAGCATGAGACTCGAGCCCGCGAGCCCCGTCGCCTGCGCGGATGCGCTCACCGCCATCGGTGCGGCCGACGTGATTGTCCTCGGCCCTGGTTCATGGTTCACCTCGGTCATGCCGCATCTGCTCATTCCTGATCAGTACCAAGCGATATTGGGCAGTTCGGCGCTGAAGGTTGTCGTGCTCAACCTCGATCCGGATCGGGATGACGAGACCTCGGGGGCCTCGCTCGACGAGCACCTTGAATTCATGCACCGCCTTGCTCCCGAGCTACGAGTCGACGTGGTGCTCGCTGATCCGCAGATGATCGATGACGAGGCGGCGCTGCTTGAGCGGTGCGGGGCCCTCGGCGCCCGGCTCGAGCGCGCCAACGTGTCGTTCGCCGGATCCGACCGTCCCGGCGAACACGATCCCGATCGTCTGGCCGTGGCGTTCGGTTCTGTCCTCGGCAGGTGGCAGGATGAGCCGCTATGGCGATGACAGCGGCAGTGAAGGATGAACTGAGCCGCGTCGAGATCACAAAGGCGTGCTGCCGCAAGGCAGAAGTGGCCAGCCTGCTCCGATTTGCCAGCGGCCTGCACCTGGTAGCCGGGCACATCGTGATTGAGGCCGAACTCGATACAGGGGTGGCGGCGCGCCGACTCAAGAAGGACCTCTTCGATATCTACGGCCATGACTGCGATGTCGCGATCGTGCAGCCGTCCGGATTCCGCAGAACCCCCCGCTACCTCGTTCGCGTGGTCGACGGCGGCGAAGCACTCGCCCGCCAGACGGGGATCGTCGACGCCAGCGGTCGACCCGTTCGGGGCCTCCCGCCCGCTGTCATCTCCGGGGCCCTGTGCGACTGCGAGTCGGCCTGGCGCGGGGCGTTCCTCGCCCACGGCTCGCTCACTGAACCTGGCCGGTCCTCATCGCTGGAGGTCACCTGCCCCGGCCCGGAGGCTGCGCTTGCCCTGGTCGGTGCGGCCCGCAGGCTCGGCATCGCTGCGAAGTCGCGGGAGGTGCGCGGCGTCGATCGGGTCGTGATCCGCGACGGTGATGCCATCAGTGCGATGCTCACGCGACTCGGTGCGCATGAGTCGGTCATGGCCTGGGAGGAGCGCCGGATGCGCCGCGAGGTTCGCGCGACTGCAAATCGGCTCGCGAACTTCGATGATGCGAATCTTCGTCGTTCGGCGCGAGCCGCTGTGGCTGCGGGCGCCAGGGTGGCACGGGCCATGGAGATTCTGGGCGACGAAGTACCCGACCACCTCGTCGTCGCCGGCCGCCTGCGCCTCGAGCACCAGCAGGCGAGCCTCGAGGAACTCGGCGCGCTGGCCGACCCGCCGAT
>WLND01000313.1 GCA_009726075.1 Actinomycetota bacterium | reverse complement strand
GGGGCCGTTCGTGAACCGCCCGGACGAGGTCTCCGACGCAGTCCGGGCGCTGCCGTGGTTCGGCACGGCGACCAACGACCATGTGCAGGCCGGAGTGCTCGGCGCACTCGCGGGCAGGCTCCTCGCGGCTGGTGAGGTGGCCGGGCCGCCAGTGCGCACCCTTTCGACCCACGGCACTGACGATGGCTCGGTGGCCCGCGATCTCGGTGCGCAGCGGCTCCTCGCGCCCTTTCCGCTGTACGTACGGCGACCCGACGCCGTCGAAGCCAAGCGGCCAGCGCCATGATCGACGAGGGGCCATGAGCCCCGTGGGCCTGCGCCCGATGCGGTGGCCCGACATCGCCGAGGTCCATCGGGTCGAGGCCGAGGTGTTCACCGTCGACCCGTGGACGCTCGAGCAGTTCTGGTCCGAGCTTGCCCACGACACGCGTCACTACATCGTGGCGGTCGAGGGCGAGCGCATCGTGGGCTACGCGGGGGCCTTCGTCCTGCCGCCCGACTCAGATGTGCAGACCATCGCCGTGGCCGAGCGTGCCCAGGGTCAGGGCATCGGCGCCCTGCTGCTGGCGGCCCTGCTCGATCGGGCGGTCGCTGCTGGCTGTCGGCAGATGCTCCTCGAGGTGCGATCGGACGGAGGGGCCGCGATCGCGCTCTATGAACGGTTCGGCTTCGAGCGCATCAGCATGCGACGCGACTACTACGCGCCCGGGGTCGATGCGCTCATCATGCGCAAGCGGCCCCTGTCACGTCCAGGCACTCCCTCCGAAAGCGCGCCATGAACGAGCCGCTGGTCCTCGGTATCGAGACCTCGTGCGACGAGACCGGGGTCGGAATCGTCCGCGGAACGACCCTTCTCGCCGACGCGATCGCGTCGAGCGTCGAGGAGCATGCGCGCTTCGGCGGGGTCGTGCCCGAGGTCGCGAGCCGCGCCCACCTCGAGGCGATGGTGCCGACCATCGAACGAGCATGCGCGCAGGCCGGAGTCTTGCTCGCCGATATCGACGGCATCGCGGTGACCGCTGGCCCGGGCCTATCCGGTGCGCTGCTCGTGGGCACCGCATCGGCCAAGGCGCTCGCCCTGGGGCTGAGGGTCCCGCTCTTCGCGGTCAACCACCTCGCCGGCCACGTGGTCGTCGACGAGCTCGAGCATGGCCCGCTGCCCCCGGCCGCCGTCGGCCTCCTCGTGTCGGGCGGCCACTCGTCGCTGCTCCTCGTTCACGACGACGCGCAGGACATCACCCTGCTCGGTGCGACGCTCGACGATGCGGCGGGCGAGGCGTTCGACAAGGTCGCCAGGCTGCTCGGGCTGCCGTTTCCGGGCGGCCCCTGGATCGACCGCTCCGCCCGTGAAGGCGACGCAGCGGCAATCGCCTTTCCGCGAGGGCTGTCGGCCTCGCACGACATGACCGAGCATCGCTACGACTTCTCGTTCTCCGGCCTCAAGACCGCCGTGGCCCGCTGGGTCAAGGCGCAGCAGGCGGCCGGCAGCGCGATCAGCGTTCCGGACGTGGCGGCCTCATTCCAGGAGGCGGTGGTCGACGTCCTGACCCGAAAGGCGGTGCTCGCCTGCACCGAGCAGGGGGCCGATCACCTCGTCATCGGCGGGGGAGTCGCGGCCAACAGCCGGCTGCGTGCACTGGCGTCCCAGCGGTGCGAGGCCGCCGGCATCACCCTGCGCATTCCGAGTCCGGCCCTGTGCACCGACAATGGTGCGATGATTGCGGCGCTCGGGGCCAAGCTCATGCGGCAGGGGGCAGCTCCGTCCGCCCTGGGCTTTCCGACCCTTTCGGTACTCCCGGTGTCGACCGTCCTGATGAAGTGACCAACGAAGCGAACGACGATGAGTGGGGCTTGGCATGACTGAAGCGAACGCACGGCTCGTGATCGTCGACGGCGGGCTGTCGACCCAGCTCGAGTCGATGGGGAACGACGTCTCAGGCCCGCTCTGGACGGCTCGCACGCTACTCGAGCGACCCGATGCGATCGAGGCAGCACACCGCGCCTTCATCGACGCAGGCGCCGATGTCATCATCACCTCGAGCTACCAGGTCTCCCGCCAGGGCTTCCTCGAGGTCGGCCTGACCGCGGAGGACGCCGATCGGGCCCTTCGTCGCAGTGTCGAGGTCGGTCGAAGTGCCGCAGCCGATACGGGCACGATCGTGGCGGCGAGCGTCGGGCCTTACGGCGCGATCACCCACGACGGCCGCGAGTACAAGGGCAACTACGGCCTGAGCGAGCGAGAGCTGAGCGATTTCCATCGCGAGCGCATCGAGGTCCTCGTCGAGGCCGGGCCGGACATGCTCGCGATCGAGACGATCCCCGACGTGCGCGAGGTCGAGGCGCTCGCCATTGCGCTGGCCGATGCCGGCGGCATCCCCGCGTGGATCACCTTCGCCGCGAAGGACGATGGCCATGTGTGCGCAGGGCAGACCATCGAGGACGCCGTCGCTGCCGCAGCCACGATCCCCGGCATCCAACGGGTCGGCATCAACTGCACGGCGCCGGTCTACGTGCCCGGCCTCATCGACCGCATCCGGGCGGCGACCGACCTGCCGGTGATCGTCTACCCCAATGCCGGAGGCACCTGGGATTCGCTCTCGGGCCACTGGCTCGGGGTCACGTACGAGGACATCGTCCGAAGTGCCCGCGAATGGCGCGACCATGGCGCGACGTGGATCGGTGGCTGCTGCGGTACCGAGGCGGCCGGCATCGGGGCGATCAGCGAGGCTCTGCGAGGAGCATGACCCTGCGGCCGGCGACCACCACGATGATGATCGTCGCGGGCTTCGTGCCGGTGAGGGCAAGGCGCCGCCTGAGGGCATCGGGGTCGATGCCCGTGCCCCTGCCCGTGATCGTGATGCTCCCGACATCGAGGGCTGCCAGCGCGCGCTTGAGCGGCTTCGGGTCGCTGGGGAGGGTGTCGAGCACCTCGTAGCTTCGGATGAAATCGGACGTCGCAGGGGCGGCGCTCGACAGCCAGGTCGATGCCGCGTCGATGCGGGTCAGGCCCAATTCGGTGCCGAGCGCATCGATAAGGCCGGCGTTGACGATGGCGGCGTCGGGGTCGTGCACCCAGGTGCCGGCGCGCACAGCAAGGTCGCGGCGCGCTGCGTCGTCGGTCCGTCCTGCGTCGTCGGTCCGTCCTGCGTCGTCCGTCCGTCCCGCATCGTCCGCCCGACGTGCCGGCACCGGCCCACCGAACTCGACCACGGCGACCTGGGAGCCGCCCCCGGACTCGCCCGCGAAGCGCACGGCCCTGCGGGGGGCATCGAACGCCGCGAACGACCACAGGCAGGCCTCTGTTGCTACCCCGCCGACGCTGATCCACTCGGCATGCCAGCCAGCCGGCACGTCGTCCGGCTTGAACCCGGGGGTGGTCTTGACGCACACGCGGTGGGTTCGGGCCAGGTCGACGACGAACGACCACGGGGGCGACCACCGCTGCGGGTCGCGCTCAGACTGGGCCCGGGTGCCGTCGGCTGAGCGCCGGCCGGCCAGGTCGCGGCGGGCGGGGTC
>WLND01000312.1 GCA_009726075.1 Actinomycetota bacterium | reverse complement strand
CCCTCGGTTCGCGAGGAACTCACGGCGCAGGCGGTTGGATTCGGCCTCATCTAGTACGGCGCTCACCCTCGGCGCCGCCGAATAGGGTGTGACCATGTTCAGGAAGAAACTGCCCCTCCCGCCCGGCAAGTACCGCATGGGCGGCAAGCACTTCAAGAACGACAAGGCCTTCATCAAGACGGCGGTGCGCGATGTTCGCCGCTTGGTGAAGTACTGCGATCTCAGTGAGGGCTCGACCCTGCTCGACTGGGGCTGCGGCGCGGGCCGGCTCGCGGTCGGCGTCCGCGAAGACTTCGGCCAGATTCGCGATTACCACGGGGTCGATATTCAGCCGGAGCTCATCGAATGGGCCAATGAGAACCTGGCCGGCGACGGCTTCAGGTTCACCTGCCTTGACGTGAGCAATGAGCGATACAACCCGGACGGCTCGCCGGACCGAACCCTGGCAGCCGAGCCCGGCACCGTCGATGTGTTCTACGCCTACTCGGTTTTCTCGCCTATGAACGACGACGACACGCCTGCCTACCTGACGCTCATCGGCGAGGCCCTGAGCCCGCGGGGCAAGGCCCTGGTCACCTGTTTCGTCGAGGAGGACGTAGCCGGGTGGGAGGAGAACCCCGAGGGATACGGCCCCCTGGAGTGGAAGGGACGCTTGCACTGCACGCGCTTTTCGCGCCGGCACTTCGAGGATCACGTCGAGGCTGCTGGCCTTGCGGTCGATCGGTTCGAGTACGGCCGGGAAACCGATGGCCAGAGCCTGTACGTCCTGCGGCACCGCTAGCCGGTCCGGAAGTTCACTGCGAGTTCACCTCAAGCCCCGGCGTTTCCGTGCCCGGAACAGGTGAATCGATGGGTTAGGGTGAAATCTCGGGGTGGAAATCATCCCGTCCGCATGCCCTGAAGTCAGTTACGTCATGAAATCCGCTTGTCCGCGCACCACTTCCCCGAAAGGCCCCCCACACATGCGTCCATCCCAAATCCTGCGCAGCCGGACGGCAGCAGCCGCGGTTGCCCTGGCCACGGCAGCGACCGTCGGCTTCGGTCTCGCAGCAGCACCGGCCGCAAATGCGGCGCCGGGCGACCCGATCTCGTTCGGCCTCCATGTGCCGCAGATCGCCAACGGCCTGGTGCCGACGGTACCCACGGGCACCATTCGGCTGTGGGATGTCGGCATCTCGTGGGGCAAGGTTCAGCCCTCTGCCAAGAAGTTCTGGTGGACCGGCATGGACAAGGCGATCGCGAACTCCAACAAGCTGAATGCCAAGGTCCTCTACGTGCTCGGCTCGACCCCGAACTGGGCGGCCAAGAACAAGAAGCAGGGCACCTACCCGAACAAGGGCGCGGCCTCGATGCCCACCTCGATGAAGGTGTGGAAGGACTGGGTCACCGCGGTCACCAAGCGCTACGCAGCATCGATCGACGCCTACCAGATCTGGAACGAGGCGAACCTCTCCACCTTCTGGATGGGCACCCCAGATCAGATGGCAGACCTCACCAACGAGGCCTACAAGATCATCCGCAAGAACGACCCGACCGCGCAGATCGTCTCGGCGAGCAGCACCGTGCGCCTGACATCGGCCTACAACAAGTTCTTCCCGGCCTACCTCAAGGGCCTGAAGAAGCGCGGCTGGCCCGTCACGGCCTACTCGGTGCACCTGTACCCGAACAGCCTCGGCACCCCAGCCGACCGCGTCACCTACATCAGCACCGTGCGGGCATCGCTCGCCGCCGCTGGCGCACCGGCCAAGCCGCTCTGGGACACCGAGGTCAACTACGGCCTCGCCGGCCCGGGATCAGGCAACCCGAAGGTGAACATCGACGGCGACCAGGCCGCATCGTGGGTCTCGCAGACGTACCTCGACAGTGCCCGCCTGGGCATTGACCGCACGTACTGGTACTCCTACACCCCGTCGCCGTACTCACTGCTCGGGATCCAGATGTACCCCGGCACCACAGGCGCCCTCGGCTACGCGACCACCTACGGCTGGCTCGTCGGCGGCTCGGTCAGCTGCGTCACCGCTGCGGTCAACACCTGCACCATCGTGAAGAACGGCGCCACCTCGACGGTGGCCTGGGCAAGCACCGGGTCCGGCCCGTTCGTCGTCCCCGCCGGCGCGACCAATTCGGTCACCGCCACGAATGTCAGCACGCCAGTCACCGCTGGTACCACCGTCACAATTGGGAGCATGCCCACATGGTTCGGAGCAAGTTAGTCGTAGTAGCAGCGTCACTCTCAGTGCTTGCACTGGGAGTGACGGCCTGCTCATCATCAACACCTGATGCTGCGCCCAGTGCATCGGCGGCCTCCGGGCCGTCGGTGCCGGGGGTGCCTGCGAGCCTCATCGGCATGCAGGTCGAGGGCGAAGAGGTCGAGGCCTGGCCGTCGGCTCCCTTCGGGGCACTGCGCCTCTGGGACAACGGCACCGCCTGGTCGCAGATCGAGCTCGCCAAGGGCGAGTACAAGTGGGACAACCTCGAGGGTGCCCTGGCCAATGCCGAGTCCAAGGGCATGACCGACATCCTCATGGTGCTTGGCACGACGCCGGACTGGGCAGCCAAGAAGGGTGCCGTCAAGAAGGGCACCGCTGACTACCCGCAGCCCGGTGCTGCAAGCGCTCCCGCGAACATGCAGGACTGGGACGACTGGGTCACCGCGGTCGTCACGCGCTACAAGGGCCGCATCAGCAGCTATGAGATCTGGAACGAGGCGAACCTCAAGAACTTCTACAACGGGACGCCCGAGGAGCTCGCCGACATGACGGCGCGCGCCTACAAGATCATCAAGGCCGCCGATCCGGAGGCGATGGTCGTCTCCGCGTCGCCGGCGCTTCGACTGAGCGCTCGTTTCGATGCGTTCTACCCGAAGTACCTAGCCGCCCTGGCAGCCAAGGACTGGCCGATCGATGTGCTGGCCCTGCACGCCTACCCGTCGGGTGAGGGCAACCCGCAGGTGCGCGGCACGCTCATCGAGACCTTCAAGGCGGCCTTGGCCAAGGCTGGCGCTCCGGCTGCCATCCCGATCTGGGACACCGAGCTCAACTACGGTCTCGCCGGCCCGGGCGACGTCCCGAAGACCGACATCACCGGCCCGGCAGCAGCCGGCTGGATCGTCCGCACCTATATCGACAACCTGCGCTTCGGCGTCGAGCGCGCCTACTGGTACATCTGGACCCAGAAGCCGTACCCGCTTCTCGGCATCCAGGCGTACCCGGGCTCGGACGGCGAGCAGGGCTTCTTCGCGCTCGACAACTGGGTCGTCGGATCGCAGTTCGATGGCTGCACCGACACCGCCGGCACCGTGACGTGCAACTTCACGCGCGACGGCCAGAAGTCGATCGTTGCCTGGGCGGAGACGGGCGAGGCTGCGTTCACGGCACCTGCCGGCTCACAGCTCGTGTGCGACCCGCTGGCGAACTGCCAGGAGGTTGCCGAGGGCGCGCAAATCACGCTCACCGAGGTACCGGTCCGCATCTACGTTCAGGCGTAGTGTGGCCCGGAGGCCAGCTCGCACATGCGAGCTG
>WLND01000311.1 GCA_009726075.1 Actinomycetota bacterium | reverse complement strand
CCCGCACCAAGCCGACGACCCGCACCCCCCGCTAAAACCCCCAGCAGTTTCTCCCAGCTCCTGGGACGAATCGCAGATTTGCGCCCGAACACGGCCGATTTCTGCAGTTTCTCCCAGGAGGTGGGACAAACCGCGAAATGACGCCGGATTCCCGCCCGTGTCTGCAGTTTCTCCCAGGAGGTGGGACAAACGGGGAGCGGGGGTTAGGCGTCTAGTTCTGGAAAGTCTTCGTCCAACTCCGCGACCGGTGCGGACGGATCTGCCGCAGGGTCTCGCCCGATGGCGCCGGCGAGCATGAGCCCGTACCCAACCGAGGGCCCGACGAGCAGCGCGAACATGATCGTGCCGATCCCGACGGTGCCGCCGAGCCCCCATCCGATGGCGAGCACGACAATCTCGATCCCGAGGCGCACGCGGGCGACCGGCCACCCGGTGCGCAGGTGGATCCCCGTCATCCAGCCGTCGCGGGGCCCGGGGCCGAGGCGGGTGGTCAGGTACAGCCCGCTGCCGATGCCGATGAGCGCGATGCCCACGAGCACGAACGCGAACTGAACCACGACGTTCGACGGCGTCGGCACGGTGACCACGCCGATCTGCAGGGCCAGCGAGATTACGACGGCATTCGAAATGGTGCCGAGGCCCGGGCGTTCCCGAAGCGGAATCCACAGGAGTAGGACCACCGCGCTGACCAAGAACGTGGCGAGCCCGATCGAGATCGGCAGGTGGGTGGCGAGCCCTTCGGCGAGCACCGTCCAGGGACTCACCCCGAGGGTCGAGCGGACGAGGAGCGACTCTCCGGTACCGAAGAGGTAGAGGCCAACGATGAGAATGACGAACGTTGAGAAGCGCGGACGCCACCTCGTGGGTGAGCGCCACCGAGTGATCGGAACGGTGCGCGCAGGCTTGAGCCAGCCGAGGATGTCCACGTGCGGATACAACCACACAGCGGAATTGGGCGGCTGATGCCGACTCTCGGGTATCGTCCGGGGGGTGCGCAGACGTGGGTTGACGACACTGGTGCTGGTTCTGGCGACCTCGGCGCTCTTGGCCGGATGCGGCGGCTCGGCTGCGCCCGCTGAGATGGGGGCAGCGCCGACGGGAGCAGCAGCACCGGGTGGATCGCAGGTGCTGCTCGATGCGCAACGGCTCACCGTGCTCGACCAGCCGTTGCGCTACCCGAAGAAGGGGGCCGCTCAGGTCTCGAGCTCCATCGTCACCCTGGAGCCGGGCCAGGAGACCGGTTGGCACCGCCACGCGGCTCCGATGTACGCCTACGTGCTCGAGGGCACCATCACGGTGGAGTACGACGGAGGGGTCGTCAAGGACTATCCGGCGGGCACCGCGCTCCTCGAGGCGGTCGGCACCTGGCATAACGGCACCAATAAGGGCACATCGCCGGCGCGGGTGCTCGTGGTCAACATGGGAGCGAAGGGCGTCAAGAACACGGTCAAGCGCCCGTAAGGCGCCTCGGTTGCACGTTCGATCGGGGGTAATCAGGGTCTGGGCCGGGCTCCTCCGCGATCGGCAAAGGGGGGTTCATCTGCCGTTCACCTACTTGTCGGCTGTCGTTCCCCCGCAGCCCCCTCCGTCGACGCCGCGGTTCGTCACACTCTTGGTATGCCTGACGTCGATGTACAAGAGCGTCGTGACTTCTCCGACTCGGCCACCGCGCACCGGGGTGATCGCGTTTTCAACAGGACGATCACGGGGGCGGCATTCTCCGCACTGATCGTCCTTGGCGGAATCGCGGTCTTCCTCGGCGCGCAGGCCATCCCGGTGCTGCAGACCCAGGGCCTGTCGTTTCTCACCTCGACGGCCTGGGACCTCAACACCGACCCGCCGACGGCCGGTATCTGGGGCATGCTCTACGGCTCGGTGATGATCGCGGTCATCGCGCTCGGCATCGCCGTGCCTGCCTCGCTGATGATGTCGATCTTCATGGTGTTCCTGTCGCCCCCGAAACTGGCGAGCATCCTGACGAACCTCATCGATCTCATGGCCGCCATCCCCAGCGTGATCCTCGGCCTGTGGGCGTTCTACGTGCTGAACCCCACGGCGGAGGTCTGGCAGCAGCTGATGAACCAGTACCTCGGCTGGATCCCGATCTTCCACAACTCGTCCGGCAACTTCCTGGGCACGCCCTTCATCGCCGGTTTCGTCCTGGCGATCATGATGATCCCGATCGTCACCTCGGTCACCCGCGAGGTGTTGAGTCGGACGCCGCCGGACCTGGTCAACGCGTCTGAGGCGCTCGGCTGCTCGATGTGGACGATGCTTCGCTTCGTCGCCCTGCCGTACGGGCGTGGGGGCATCATCGGCGGCATCATGCTGGGTCTCGGGCGGGCCCTGGGCGAGACCATCGCCGTCTTCTTCGTCCTGAAGATCGTCTTCGACACCAACTGGTACAACATCATCGAGTCGGGCGGTGGCTCGGTGGCAACGCTCATCGTCTCGCGCTTTGGCGAGGTGAGCGGCCCGTACGAGCTTCAACTGCTTCTTGCGGCCGGGTTCTTCCTGTTCGTCATGACCCTCATCGTCAACATGCTGGCGAATCTCATCGTCAGCCGCACCGGACGGTTGCAGAAGTGAGCACTCACACCCTCGAACGGCTCTCCCCGTCGGAGCTGTCGGCGCAGAAGCCGCAGCGTCCCTGGCGCAAGAAGACGCCGCGTTTCAGCGTTTCGGTCATCCTCGCCGTCCTGCTGCCTGCACTCATCGTCGGCGTGATCTTCCAGACGAGCAGCATCCCCGGTGCCGTCGTCATGGTTGGCATCTACCTTCCGCTGCAGTTGGTGGCCGCTGCCCTGGCCGCGATCGCATCCCGGGGCACTCGTGCCATCGCGGATTCCATCGTGATCGTCAGTGCGATCGGGGCCACGGTCTTCAGCCTCGTCGTGCTGCTGTCGCTCCTTGGATCCCTTGTCGTGCGAGGCTGGCGCGCGCTGTCGCCGTCCTTCATCTTCCAGAACAACGTCTACATCAGCCCGAGCACCCCATTGGACTACGGCGGCATCGGCCACGCGATCCTCGGTACCGCGCTCATCGTCTTCCTCGCCTCTCTCGTCGCTGTGCCGATCGGCATCGCCACGGCCATCTACATCACCGAGGTGCGCGGGCGCGCTGTTCCCTATGTTCGCTTCTTCGTCCAGGCGATGAGCGGCGTGCCGTCCGTCGTCGCAGGCCTGTTCATCCTCACGACGCTCATCGTGACGGGAGCGCTCACGCAGAGCGCACTCGCTGGAGGCCTCGCCTATGCGATCCTCATGCTTCCCACGGTGGCTCGCACCGCCGAGGAGGTGCTGCGGCTGGTCCCCGACGAGCTTCGCACGGGCGCCCTGGCGCTCGGATCTACCCGGGCGCGCACCGTCTTCCAGGTCGTGCTGCCCGCAGCCAAGACGGGCATCGTCACGGCGATCATCCTGGGCATCGCTCGGATTGTCGGCGAGACGGCACCGCTGCTGCTCGCAGCGGGCAACAGTGACCAGACGGTCCTGAACCCGACCGGATCGCCGATCGCCTCCT
>WLND01000310.1 GCA_009726075.1 Actinomycetota bacterium | reverse complement strand
GCGCACCAGGACTAGCGCTGCTCGCGAGGCAATGGCCGGGAACAGCTCGGAGCCGTCCGGCGCGTAGCGAAAGCGTTCATGGGTCTTGCGTAGCCGTGGGCGACCATCGCGGTCTCCGTCCATCACTTCGACGCGGGCGCGCACCAGGTCCAGTTCGTCGGCGGTGAGCCTTCGTGCATCGATCCCCCACGTGCGCAGGTACTCCATCTGGCATGGCTGCTCCCCCGAGGTCGAGCCCGGCGTGACGATGCTGTCGGCATCCAACGCCTCATCGGACCCCGCAAGGACTGCGTCCCAGACCAGGCGAAACCAGGTGTTCCCGGACTTCGGGTAGGAAGCGAGCCAGACGTTGGCAGGCCGGCCGGTCACCCCGGGGTCAGACAGCAAGGTCACTGAGCCACTCCGAGAGATCGTCGAGGGCAGCGCCCAGCCGAGTGTGGATGACTACGGCCCTGTCCACTGCGCGATCCGAAGCGACCGGGCCATCGGCAATCTCGGCCAGATTCGGATCCGCACGCGTCCACAGGGGCAGGGCGGTCAGGCCGGCGACGGCGTCCAGCACCTGCTCCGGCGTCCGTTCCCCCGGGGAGACCTCCACCAGCGACCCTCGCGCCAAGCGGGCGCGCCGGAGGCCAGCAGATTCCGACGCCGAAGGCGCGAGCGGAAACAGGGCCGTGGCGCCCAGTGCCACAGAACCCTCATGCATGGGCACTCGAACAGTCACCGCATTGCCGCCGGGCCGAGGGTGCTCGACGATGTGCAGGGACTCGGACATCGCCAAGGTCGACGAGCAGAGCACCGTGTCAACCCGGCGCTGCACAAGGACCGAGCCGTCGGCTATCGCCGCCGGCACCAGCGAGTCACCGACGCATGTCCAGCCACGCTGCGACAGTGCCACGACCAGTCGCTCGGTGAGATCGGGCTGGGCGCAGAGCAGGACGGCCTGCTGGGCGGGGCTCACCATCACCGCGCCATTCAGCAACCAGTACCCACGGCGCCACCACGACAGGGGGGAGATCACCCGCTCTTTCAACATCGACGCAGTTGAGGAATCGACGCCATTGGCGAGTTCGAACGACGTTGACCCATCGCTGTGCACGAAGCAGCGGCCTACCCCCGGCAGATTGCACGCCCATGGCTCGACGTCGGTCGTGACGAGGCCCGTCAAGGCTCCTCCTCGATGGTTGGCAGGGACACGAGCCAGCGGCACGTGCACAGCAGACGTTAGGGCTTCGGCCTCGTGCGACGAAGGAATCGGTGCCCTGCCGCGGCCATCTGAGGGAAAGCCCTCAATCAGGGATGTGGGAACCGGCGCTGTCTGAGGGATTCCCCGCACTCGGGCCATGATCGCTTGCCGGAGGCGCACGCGCGCTTCATGATGCGAAAGACATTTCTTTCAATACGAGCCGGAGGCACGCATGCCGAACCAACCGATCGCCGCGCCGTCTGCGGCAACCCCCGTGGACCGATTGTCCCTGAATGCGCAATGGGCAAGGCCCGCAGCGAATGCGGTAGCACCAATGGTGAACGCCTGCTTCTGCAGCAACATGTGGTGCTTCGCCGACGCTGAATAGCCAAGCCCGAATGCGAAGGCCTCGACCGTCGATGGTCGAGGCCTTCGTCGGTAATCGGGCGCCACGTACGCCGGAGGAGATCAGTCGGAACCTGTCGCGGGCGGGACCGAAAGAGCCATCTCTCCGGTTGACCCATGTCGGTAGTAGTCCAGGCCGGTGGCTCGGGCGAAGTCATCACTGTTGCCCGTTCCGATAGCGACGCTGCCCAAACCCATGGCGGTCGCCGCGTAACCCACCGCGGCCATGAGCACGCCCACATGCTTCACCATGAGCGCATACGCGATTCCTTCGTACTTGACGGCGAGGTCGGGGAAGCGCGCCGCGCAGATCAGCATCGCCTGCGGTGTCGATGTCCCACCGCCGGTGCCTTCGCTCGCGGCAAGGAGAAGCGACTGGACGGCGTCGGCCGAGCCGCGCAACCGGGTCAAGGAGTGCGATGCGGGGCGATACAGGTACGCACCAACCTCTAACTCCGTGACCCGGTTGGCAATCACGACGACGTCGGTCTCGTACAGCCCGCCACCGGACGGATACGGATGCCCGACGCGCTCAATTGGTGCGCCCATCACGACGTCCTGCCGCGGGAGTGGTTCGCACACCCGGGCCAGGACCTCCGCCAACCGCTCGAGGGCAAGTTCGGGCCCGGTCCAGTCTCGGTCCGAGATTCGCTGGCGCATCCCCTGACCGAGGGGCAGGTCTGCACGCACGACACTCGCGATGTCTATGGCGGGTAGGACCACATCGCCCGGATGCGGCTCGGCGCTCAGTTCGATTGGCGCTCCGGGCATCACCGAGAACCTGGCGGTGCCCCCAAGCCGCCTCCGCACTCGGCCATTGCGCACTTGGCTGTGGAAGAGAAGATCGTGGAACTCCCAGGTCGGTGGCACGTCGAGGTCTTCAACCGTGCTGCCAGCGTGCGACGCGCATTCAGACCTGACCGAGAGGTAGGACTTGGCACTGACATCATCGCCATCGAAGGTCACCTTGGCGTGCAGCACCTTTCGTCGATGGACATCGCTGATCGCGTCACCTGCCTGGGCCAGCCGGCGCTCGGCCGCCGGAGTACCGAGGCTGGCCGAGAATTCGGCCAGTGGGCCGCCGTCGAGTCCGAGGGCGTCCAGCACGCCGGGCAGCAGGCGCAGCGCCTCCGGCTCGAACACCTCCAGCCCGATGCGCGGACCCAGGCCGGCGGACGTGGCATCGACGGCCAGTCGCACGGGTGTCCCACCGCCGACGACAGGCGCGAACATGCGCAACCGCGCCACGACCGATGGACTGACCCCGTGGATTGCCAGAGCGACAAGGATTTCATCGAAGGCGGCCCGCGACGTGATCGCGAACAGGACGCGCAGGCCGTCGCGGCGTTCGGAGACGAAGCCAAGCATCGAGGGCAGGCCGCAGACATTGGTCAAGGCGCCGATCGCCTCGTTGGCCAGCAGGTCGGCGGATGATCCGGCGCGGTGCACGGCCTCCTGCATCCAGGCCGCGGACTCGGTACCGGGTGGGGCAGGTCGCAGCACGCGGAAGAGCCCCATCTCGATGGGCAGGTGATCCACGACGTCGAACTCGACCCAGGCCGAGCCGGTGAAGTGTTCGAGCAAGGCGGGGTCGACCTCATCGCGAAGCACCGAGACATCAACGCTCCGCGAACCATCGTGGTGGAGCTCCCAGCAGACTTCGAGAAGCCCGTCGGCCGTGTACGCCGCCAACTCGGAGGAAACCAGGGCGAGCTGGGAGTCGACCCGATTGGCCAGGATCCCCTCGCTCACCGCCCATTCGACGGCACTTCGGGCGGAGACGTCCGAAGAGCGCTCGCGAACGACCGGGGTGACAATCCCAAGCGATGCGAGCAGCCCGACAACAGTGCAGGCAGACTCAAGGGCGAGGCCGGTTCGAGGAGCGAGGGCGCGCGGGGATGCCTCGAATGCGAGGGCGGCCACCAGTGCCCCGACCCT
>WLND01000031.1 GCA_009726075.1 Actinomycetota bacterium | reverse complement strand
GCCGGGCGAACACCCGAGTTGAAGAGATCGGACTCCAGGAAGCACTGTCCGTCGGTGATCGAGATGACGTTCGTCGGGATGTAGGCGGAGACGTCATTGGCCTTGGTCTCAATGATCGGCAGACCGGTCATCGAGCCGGCGCCGAGCTCGTTCGACAGCTTGGCACAGCGCTCAAGCAGGCGGGAGTGCAAATAGAAGACGTCGCCGGGGTAGGCCTCGCGGCCCGGAGGGCGACGGAGCAGGAGCGACACGGCGCGGTAGGCCTCGGCCTGCTTGGAGAGGTCATCAAACACGATGAGCACGTGCTTGCCGGCGTACATCCAGTGCTGGCCGATGGCCGAACCCGTGTAGGGGGCGAGGTACTTGAACCCGGCCGGGTCAGAGGCTGGTGCGGCCACGATGGTCGTGTACTCCATGGCGCCGTACTCCTCGAGCGCACCCTTGACGGAGGCGATCGTCGAACCCTTCTGGCCGATTGCTACGTAGATGCAGCGAACCTGCTTGTTCGGGTCGCCCGACAGCCAGTTCTCGCGCTGGTTCAGGATCGTGTCGAGGCACACTGCGGTCTTGCCGGTCTGGCGGTCACCGATGATGAGCTGGCGCTGTCCACGCCCGATCGCCGTCATGGCATCAATCGCCTTGATACCCGTCTGCAGCGGCTCCTTGACGGGCTGACGCTGGACGACGGTCGGAGCCTGCAGTTCGAGCACGCGACGCGCCTCGGCCTCGATCGCGCCAAGACCATCGATCGGGTTGCCGAGCGGATCGACCACGCGGCCGAGGAAGGCATCACCGACCGGCACCGAGAGAACTTCACCGGTGCGGCGCACGGCCTGGCCTTCGGCGATCTTCGAGCCATCGCCGAGGAGCACGACACCGATTTCACGCACGTCCAAGTTCAGGGCGAGACCAAGCAGGCCACCCTCGAACTCCAGCAACTCGTTGGTCATTGCCGAGTGGAGGCCTTCAACGCGGGCAATGCCGTCGCCGGTCTCGATGACTCGTCCAACCTCTTCACGGGCGGTTGTCGGCGAGTACGCCGCGACGTTCCGCTCGATCGCATCCCGGATCTCTTCCGGTCGGATCGTCAGCTCCGTCATGGGGTCCTGCTCTCTTTCTCGGCCCACCGTGGTCGGCGGGAGTTTGGGGGTTAGTACGGTCTTAACCGAGGACGACTCGGCGGGCTTGCTCAAGCTTGGCGGAGACGGTGCCATCAATGACCTCGTCGCCAACCTTCACGTGCACCCCGCCGAGGACGGCAGGATCGACGGCAACGTTGAGGCGAACGGTTCGCCCCTTCAACCGGCTCAGCACATCAGCGAGTCGGCGACTCTGCTCTGCGTCGAGCGGCGCGGCCACTCGGACCTCGGCAATGACACGCTCGCGCTGACGAGCCGCCAGATCGCACAGATGATCGACCACCGAGTCAATGCGCTGCCCGTGCAGGTGGCCAACGGCGTACTCGAGCACCTGCCGCGTTGCCCCAGTCGTGCGACCGTCGAGAAGGTCGTGCACGATTGCTGCCTTCGTCGCCGAGGGCTGGGCCGGGCTGGTGAGCGCCATCTGCAGTTGCGGCGACTGATCGAGGGCCCGTCCGAAACGGAACAGCTCGTCATCGGTCGCATCAAGGGTCCCGTTGGCTTCTGCCACCGTGAACACTGCCTGATCTGCGAGTTGTTCAACAGCCAGCAGGAGGTCGTCGTCGCTGGACCAGCGTTCGCCGACGATGTCGACCATGACCGCAACCGTCAGGTCGCTCACCTTGCCGCCGAGGATCTCGCGAACGAGGCCCTCTCGGACAGCATGCAACTGTCCGGAATCGGCCAGGGCAAGACGAAGCTGGTGCTCCCGCTCGAGCAGGCTCGCCACGGCGAACAGCTCATCGGCAAGCCCATCAAAACCAGTGCTCTGACGACGGGCGTCAAGGGCATCGACCTGACGTGCAAGCGACTCGCGGCTGGCTCCGAGCATCAGCGAGCCGCCTGCTGCTCGAGGTCGGTCAAGAAGTCGTCGACCGTCGCGCGAACGCGTGCATCCTCGGTGAGCGCCTGGCCGATGACCTTGCCTGCGAGACCTACTGCCATCTCACCGACCTGTCGGGTCAGTGCAGCCGTGGCCTGCGCACGCTCGGCCGCCATCTGTGCCTCGGCAGCCGCCGTGACCTGCGCTGCTGCAACGCGGGCCTCAGAACGAGCCTCTTCGATGATCGCCGTGCGATCGGCCTGAGCCTGCGTGCGAATCGCCGAGGCCTCCTCGCGACCCTGGGCCAGCAGCGTCTTGTACTCATCAAGGGACCGCTGGGCCTCAGCCTGCGCCTCTTCGGCGCGCTTGATGCCCCCCTCGATGGTGTTGGTGCGCTCCTCGAGGGTCTCCTTGATCTTCGGAAGCGCCAGCTTGCCGAGCACGCCGAAGACAACGAGGAAAGCGATGATGCCAATTACCAGCTCATCGATCGGCACTGCGAGGACGGACGGCATTTCCTCGCCGCCCTCACCGCCCGAGGCGGTGATCACAGTGCTCAGTGCTGCAAACACGTTCATCACGTCAGAGACCTTCCCGAATCAATCAGTTGAGGGAACCGCGGTGCGGCTCAGGTCACGGACCGAAGACGAAGGGAACGACGAAGCCGATGAGGGCCAGTGCCTCGGCGAGGGCGAAACCAAGGAGCATGTTCTGGCGGATGATGCCGTAGGCCTCAGGCTGACGGGCGATTGCCTGCACACCCTGACCGAAGATGATGCCGATACCGATGCCTGGGCCGATTGCGGCGAGGCCGTAGCCAACCGAACCGATTGAGCCAGTCAGTTCTGCGAGGAGCGACATGTCGTGTCCTTTACTTTCCGGGCCGACGGTCGTTCCGCCGGTCTGGGGTCATGTGGGTTATTGAATTGTGCGTGCGCGTACGGGCTTGCTGCTCGGACTTGTTTAGTGCTCGGCGTGCAGCGCACCACTGATGTACACGGCGGTGAGCAGGGTGAAGATGTAGGCCTGAAGCGCCTGAATGAGGATCTCGAAGCCCGTGAGGGCAATGGTTACCGCGAACGATGCAACCGATCCGAGGATCCCGATGAGACTCGCGCTGATCAGGTAGAAGCTCGCCACGCTGAATGAGGCGATGAGCAGGTGGCCGGCGAACATGTTCGCGAACAGACGCACCGAGTGGGTGAACGGGCGCACGACGATGTTCGAGATGAACTCGATCGGGGCGAGCAGACCGTACATCGCCTTGGGGACGCCGGGCGGGAACAGCATGTTCTTGAAGAACGGCCCAAACCCCTGGCGGTAGATGCCCAGCGGAACCCACGTCAAGTACACGATGAGCGCGAATGCAACGGGGATCGCAAAGATCGACGTGATCGGGATCTGCGCGAAGGGCACGATGCCAACGAAATTCGACAGCCAGATCAGGAAGAAGAACGAGAAGAGGAAGGGGACGAACTTGTCGCCCTCCTTGCCCATTGCCTCGCGGGCGATGCCATCGCGAACGAACAGGTAGCCGAGCTCCCCGATGTTCTGCGAGCCACGTGGCACCAGCTGCGGGCGCCGGAACGCGTACAGGAAGAAGCCGATGATGACGATCACGACGATCATCAACAGGATGGTGACCTTCGAAATGTTGAACACCAGGCTGCCGATGGTGAAGGAGAACACGGCGTCGAACTGAAAAATCTCAGCGCCGGGCGCGGGAAACCCGCAACCGGACATCAGGTGACAGTCCAGGCCGCCAGAGGCGAGCACTACTTCAGCCGACAACGAGGTCCTCCCAGAACCGTTTCATGACACCTTGACACTGCTTCGAACTTCGTGCACATCTGAACCCTGGTGCTGTGGATCGATGTCCGCATCAGGCTTCGCCCGCGGGACCCAACCTCGACTCGGCGGTGCCCTGCTCCGCACGCGCGTCACGGGCAAGGCCCCTGAACACGAGAACGTATGCGAGTGCGAGACCGACGAGCGCACCGACCGCCATGAGCAGCGACTGATGCCCGACCCAACGTGAGATCAGCCAGCCGAGGCCCGTGTAGAGCAGGAGCCCCGAGATAATCCGACTAGTGATAGACCACGCAGAATCAGCCATGCCCCGAGATGGTGCAACCGGGACCGACCCTGTTCCAGCGCCCGAACGGTACCACCCGAACGACGAGGTCTGGGGTGCGGGGGCGGTCACGGGTAATCCTTGGGCTCGATGTAGAGAACCTTCGTGCGGCTGAAGACCCAGACCTCGGCGGTCGTCCACGCGATCGTGCACACAACGACCGTTGCCGCGAACACTTTTGTGTCGAACAGGGTCGTATCGGCGAAGACGATGATGAACACGAACAGGACGCCCAGCTTCACCAGGTAGGTCATCATGGCGACGGTCATGGCCATCTGCGGGTTGTTGCGCAACACCGAGCCGAGGATCAGCTGTCCGATCGTGAAGAAGACCACGACGATTGCGGCGCCAATGGCTGCACCGACCGCCCCCCCGACGCCTGCGGCCACCCATCCGACCACCACGGCAACAATGCCGAGGGCAACCGTTGCAAGGCCGGCTCGCCGAAGGACAAGGGCGTCAATGGACGCAGCGGTCGAATCGGGTATCGGCACGCGTTGAAGGTAGCGCAGCCACAGTCAAACCCCCAACTCAGCAGGGGGTGTGATAGGTCACCAGCGCGGCACGAGCGGCCGCGGGGGCCCTAAATCAGGTGCAGAGCAGGGAGATCTAGTGTCCGGTACCGGTTCTCAGTTGCTTGACCGTCGCCAGCGGCTTCGTTGCCGGACGCTTGACCGCGACGAGCAGTGCAGCGAGGCCGATTGCGAAGCCAAGCAGGGCGTAGCCAATGGGCACGAACGCCACGGCAACGGCGGCGAAGCTGATGAGCCCCGTCCAGGCGTACATGAGGAGTACCGCCCTCGATTGCGAGTGCCCCATCTCCAGGAGCCGATGGTGCATGTGCTGCTTGTCGGGGGCGAACGGGTTGCGCCCCGCGCGGGTGCGCCTGATGACCGCGAGGAGGAGGTCGACGAGCGGCACGGCCATCACGGCGACGGGCAGCATGATCGGCAGGAGGGTCGGCAGCAGGGTCGGGCCAGCGATGGCACTCGGGTCGACCTGTCCGATGAGGGTGATCGTCCCGGCCGCGAGGAGCAGGCCCAGCATCATCGAACCAGTGTCGCCCATGAAGATGCGGGCTCGAAATGTGTTGTGCGGCAGGAAGCCGAGGCACATGCCGACCAAGAGCACTGACACGAGGGTCGCGAGCGTTGCCCGCTCGATGCCGAGCTCGACCGAAAGGAGGTAGGAGTAGGCGAAGAAGGCACCCGCCGCGACCGCGACGATACCCGCGGCCAGACCATCGAGCCCGTCGACGAAGTTGATCGCGTTGATGCTCACCAGGACGATGAGGACGGTGAACAGCACGCTCGTGATCGGGTCGAGGACGAAGGTTCCGCCGAAGGGAAGCCAGATCACGGCAATGCCCTGGAATGCCATGACACCCGCTGCCAGCACCTGCCCGGCAAGCTTGACTGGAGCGTCCAGGCCCCACTTGTCGTCGACGATACCGAGAATAAGGATCACCACAACCCCGGAAAGGAGGGCTATGGGCGCGTTGCCGGCCTCGAACACCGAGCGCATCATGGGCAGCTTGCTCGCAAGCAGCAGCCCCGCCAGCAGTCCGAAGAACATTGCGAGCCCGCCGAGCCTGGGCGTCGGCTCGTCGTGCACATCGCGATCGCGAACCCGTGCCATGACGCCGAACTTCAGCGCCCACCGTTCGACCAGCGGGGTCGTCAGGTAGGTGACCGCCGCGGCGGCCAGCAGGCACAGGATGTATTCGCGCACGACGGAGTCAGCCTCGAGGGTAGGCCGGGAATCGGGTGACGAGCTCCGTCACGCCAGCGGTGACCTCCACGATGTCGGTGCCGTCGGCATCACGGACGGCACGGGCGATGAGCGACGCCATCTGGGTCATCTCAGCCTCCTTCATGCCCTGCGTGGTGGTCGCGGGGGTTCCGACCCGGATGCCTGATCCGATGGACGGTGGCTGCGGGTCGTACGGAATGGAGTTCTTGTTCAACGTGATGCGGGCAGCATCGCAGCGCACCTCGGCATCCGCACCGGTGACCCCGACGCTCTGCAGGTCGATGAGCGCTAGGTGGGTATCGGTTCCGCCGCTGACCGGGCGCATGCCCTCTGCCGCGAGGCCGGCTGCAAGGGCCTGCGCATTGAGGATGACCTGCTTGGCGTATGCCTGGTACTCCGGCGACGCAGCCTCCTTGAGCGCGACGGCCTTCGCCGCGACAGCGTGCATGAGGGGGCCGCCCTGCATCATCGGGAACACGGCCTTGTCGATCTTCGCGGCGTGCTCGGCCTTGCACAGGATCATGCCGCCGCGCGGGCCCCTGAGCACCTTGTGGGTGGTGAAGGTGACGACATCGGCGAAGGGCACCGGACTCGGGATTGCCTTGCCCGCGACGAGGCCGATGAAGTGGGCGGCATCGACCATGAGAATCGCTCCGACCTCATCGGCGATCGACCTGAACGCGGCGAAGTCGATGAGCCGCGGGTATGCGGTGGCACCGCAGATGATCATCTTCGGCTTGTGCTCGACCGCGAGCGCCCGCACCTCGTCGTAGTCGATGAGCTCAGTGTCCTGGCGCACCCCGTACGAGACGATGTTGAACCACTTGCCCGAGAAGTTCACCTTCGAGCCGTGAGTGAGGTGGCCTCCGTGCGACAGGCTCATCGCAAGGACGGTGTCGCCGGGCATGACGAACGCACCGTAGGCGGCAAGGTTCGCGCTCGCCCCGCTGTGCGGCTGAAGGTTCGCGTGATCCGCCCCGAACAGGGCCTTTGCGCGCTCGATGCCGATGGTCTCGGCGACATCGACGTCGGCGCAGCCTCCGTAATAGCGGCGCCCCGGGTAGCCCTCGGCATACTTGTTGCTCAGGGTCGACCCAAGGGCCGCCAGCACGGCCGGGGACGTGAAGTTCTCGCTCGCAATGAGCTGAAGCCCGCTGCGGAGCCGCTCGAGCTCGGCGAGGATGACGCCGGAGATCTCGGGATCCTCAGCCGCCAGGGCATCGAAGTCGGGTCCCCAGAACGGTGTCGCAGTCATGTGTCTCCTCGGTTTGTCGCAGCAGGCTCTGTTGTGCCCGTGGTGGCGGCGCTGCCCCGCGCTGAGTGCTCACTCTACGCGCGGCTGCACTGAATCATCGGATGTCGTCGTCCTGCATGTGCGGGCAAATCGCGCGAAGATCCTCGAGGCTCACAGCTCCGATTCGCCGCACGACAAGCGGGCTGGACGCACCGGCGGATGCGTCGACGACCGTACTGACGGGATGGTCGCCCAGGGGGCCTGCATCGAGGGCCACGGTCCAGGCCTCGCCGAGCTGCCCGACCGCCTCGTCGACCGTGAGCGGGGGCGACATCCCGGCTGCGTTCGCACCGGTCACCACGAGCGGCCCGGTGGCATCGAGCAGTTCGAGCAGGACGGGGTGGAGCGGCATCCGAACCGCAATGGGGGCGTTGGGGGGGAGGTCCCAGGCAAGGGTCGGCTGCGGCGCCAGGAGCAGGGTGAGCCCGCCCGGCCAGAACGCCGTCATGAGATCGCGCGCCTGGTCGGGAATGCCGACGGCGATTCCGCCGACGGTCATGACCGACGGGACCATCACTGGAAGTGGCACGCTGCTCGGCTGCCCCTTGGCCCAGCGAATTGAGCGGACGCCCCGCACGGAGAAGGCGTCGGTCGCCAATGCGTAGGACGACTCAGTGGGGACGAGGACGATGTCGCCACGCCGGGCCGCCGAGGCTGCCGTGCTGATCGACCGGGCGCGCCCCGCACGGTCCGCGCAGTCGAGAGGAACCATGATCAGGCGATTCGGCGCGCCAGCATGAACCGCGGCCGGCCGGTCAGGTCGATGCGGTCGTTGATGCTGGTCCACAGCCGCTGCCCCGACGGGACGTTTGCCATGCTCGCCACCTCGTAGTCGGCGACCATGGCGCGGGTCACGCCCGGCACACCGCGCAGGCCCGCCTCGTTGCCCTGCATGTCGGAGTGCTCGATGACGAGAAGTCCCCCGGGCTTGAGCAGGATCGCAGCGGTGCGAAGGATTCCCCGCACCACATCGAGGCCGTCATCGCCGCCGTAGAGTGCCAGCTTCGGCTCGTGATCGCGAACCTCTGGCTCACGGGGAATCATGTCGAGCGGCACATAGGGCGGATTCGACACAACGACAGCGGCCCGACCCACGAGACTGGAGAGCTCGTGCCCCGGATCGCCAACCTGGGTCGCATCGTCCTTGAGGATCTCGACCCGCGAGCCGGCCCCAGCGATGCGCTCCGCGTGCGAGGTTACGTTCATGCCGGTCCAGGTCAGGGCCTCGTCGCTCAGCTCGACTGCGTAGACGGTCGAGCCCGGGGCCTCGATCGCCATCGAGATAGCGATCGCACCACTGCCCGTGCACAGGTCGACTCCGAGTCGCTCATCCTCGGTCTGGAGGTTGAGTTCTCGCAGCGCAGCCTCTGCGACGAGCTCGGTCTCGGGCCTCGGGATGAACACCCCGGGCCCGACGGCCAACTCGATGCGACGGAAGCCAACAGTTCCGATCAGGTGCTGCAGGGGAACCCGGGACAGCCGCTTGGTCAGCATCTTCTCAATGCGCACCCGGTGCTCGGCATCAACAGGGTCTTGCAGGAACAGTCGATTTCGGGTCGTGCCCATTGCGAATGCAACGATCTCTGCTGCATCGACATTCGGCGACGGAACCCCGACCGCCGTCAGCCGATGCTCGGCATCGAACAGGACGTCGCGAACGGTCGCACGTCCGCCGATGGTGCGGTCGATATCCCAGCTCATTCAGACACTCGATTCAGCAAGGCGCGCGGTGTTGTCGGCAAGGACACAGGCATCGATCACCGGATCGAGGTCACCGTCGAGAATCTGGTCGAGATTGTGCGACTTGAACCCGACCCGGTGGTCGGCAAGGCGGTTCTCGGGGAAGTTGTAGGTGCGGATCCGCTCGCTGCGATCCATCGTGCGCACCTGCGAGCGCCGGACGTCGGACGCCTCCTGCGCTGCCTGCTCCTCCGCGAGCGCGAGGAGTCTGGCTCGCAGGATTCGCATGGCCTGCTCGCGGTTCTGCAACTGGCTCTTCTCGTTCTGGCATGACACCACGACCCCTGTGGGCAGGTGCGTGATGCGCACCGCGCTGTCGGTCGTGTTCACGCTCTGGCCACCCGGACCCGATGATCGGTAGACATCGATCCGCAGGTCATTCGAGTCGACGACGACCTCGACATCCTCGGCCTCAGGCAGGATGAGGACTCCCGCCGCCGATGTGTGAATGCGTCCCTGCGACTCGGTCACCGGCACCCGCTGAACCCGGTGTACGCCGCCCTCGAACTTCAGGCGGGCGTACGGGGACTCCCCCGGCTCCTGGACCCCCTTGGCCTTGACCGAGACGGCGACGTTCTTGTAGCCGCCGAGATCCGATTCGACCGCGTCGAGGATCTGCGTCGACCAGCCATGCCGCTCGGCATACCGGGAGTACATGCGAAACAGGTCGGCCGCGAAGAGCGCGGATTCCTCGCCACCCTCCCCCGCCTTGATCTCGACGATG
>WLND01000309.1 GCA_009726075.1 Actinomycetota bacterium | reverse complement strand
TGCTCCTGGCACTCCACCTGGGCCGGCTCAAGGACGAGCACATCATCCGTCCCGAGCAGGTGAGCGTCGGCAAGCTGAATAATGCACGCATCTCATTGGCGATCGCCCGCGAATGCCGCAACATCCTCGGCGGCAACGGCATCACCCTCGAATACCCCGTCATCCGGCACATGAATAATCTCGAATCCGTCTACACGTACGAGGGCACGAACGAGATGCACACCCTTGTCGTGGGCGAGGCGCTCACCGGGATTCCCGCGTTCAGGTGAGCGAGATCCCCACGCGCGGGGCTCTTGATGGCATCGTCGTGGCCGACTTCTCCCGCGTGCTCGCAGGACCCTACGCAACGATGCTGCTGGCAGACCTCGGCGCCACCGTGATCAAGGTCGAGCGGCCGGGCCTCGGCGACGACACGAGAGCCTGGGGTCCGCCGTTCGCTGCGTCCGGGCAATCGACGTATTTCGAGTCGGTCAACCGCAACAAGCAATCCCTCGCCACCGACATCAGCACACCCGAGGGCAGGGCGGTCGCGTCAGCGCTCGCCGCTCGCGCAGACATCATGATCGAGAACTTCAAGCCCGGGTCCCTCGGTCGCTACGACCTGGACTACTCGAGCGTGCGAGCGCTCAACCCCGGCATCGTCTACTGCTCGATCAGCGGTTTCGGCGCTGGCGCGGGGCACGATCTCCCCGGCTACGACCTGCTGGTCCAGGCCATGGGGGGCCTCATGAGCATCACCGGCACCAGCGATCCGACCAAGGCCGGCGTCGCCGTCGTCGACGTCCTCACCGGGCTGCACGCGACCGTGGCGATCCTCGCCGCCCTTCGCCACCGCGAGCACACCGGCGAGGGCCAGCTGATCGAGGTGTCGCTCCTGTCCGCCCTGCTGTCGTCGATGGTGAACCAGTCCGCGGCGTTCGTCGCTGCCGGTGTCGTGCCCTCGCCGATGGGCAATGCCCACCCGTCCATTGCCCCGTACGAGGACTACCCGACGGCCGATCGGCCGATCATCATCGCCGTGGGCAACGACGGGCAGTTCCTGCAGCTGGCACAGGCCCTCGGCCGACCCGAGCTCGCTCACGACGAGCGGTTCCGAACCAACACGCTGCGAGTCGCGCATCGAGGCGACCTGACGGGCGAACTCGTTCCCGTGCTGGCCCTCCACGGAGCTGACCACTGGCAGCGACTGCTTACCGCCGTGGGGGTGCCGTGCGGTCCGATCAACTCGATCCCCGACGCCTTCGCTCTCGCAGAACGGCTCGGCCTGGACCCTGTCCATCTGCTCGACGATCCCAGGCGGTCGACCTCGAACACCCAGGTGGCAAATCCCGTCCGGTATTCCGCGACACCCCCCGCCTATCGAACGGCGCCGCCGTCGGTGGGCGAGGACACCGAGGCGGTGCTCTCCTTCCTGGCGAGAGGACGGCAATGAACGCCGCCCCTCAGGCAACGCTCGACACCGACGTTCCAGCCACGGTCTCGGTGCTGGCGACCCTTCGCGCCGATGTCGTCTCCGGGTACCTGCGGCCCGGTGATCAGGTCGTGCAGGAGCGACTTGCCGAGCGCTACGGCGTGAGCCGGGCACCGCTTCGCGAGGCGCTGCGACTGCTCGAGTCCGAGGGCCAGGTCATCCACGAGCCGAATCGCGGCTATTTCGTGACCCAGTTGAGCGTCAGCGATCTCCAGGAGGTCTATCGCCTCCGCGCCCTGCTGGAGGCCGAAGCCATTACCGAGGCCGTGCCCCGGCTCTCCCCCGCCGACCTCGACGCCATTGCCGCACTCGCTGCCGATGTCCAGGATGCCTCATGGCAGGCGGATCTGGCCCGGCTCACCGACGCCAATCGGAACTTCCACTTCGCCATCTTCGAGGCAAGCGGCATGCCCCGGCTCGTCCGACTCCTTCGACAGCTCTGGGACGCGACCGACGCCTACCGGGCCGTGTACTTCGACGACGCGGTGAACCGTGACCGGGTCGAGCACGAGCACGACGTCATCGTCGGGGCGCTGCGCGCAGGTGACTGCGCCGGGGTCATCGAGGCGCACGCAGCGCACCGAGCCAACTCCGCGACGACCGTGAGCGCCCTCCTCAATGGACGGAGCCGTCCAGCAGAAACGGCGTGATCGCCTCGAGCACCCGGATGTCCTCGATCGTGCTCGGCACCGGCTCATGCCTGCCGTCGGCAATCGCGCGCATCGTCCGACGGAGGATCTTGCCCGAGCGCGTCTTGGGCAACGCCGGGACAACGATGACCGACTTGAGCGCGGCAACCGGGCCTATTTCGCCCCGCACCGAGGCGACGATCTCGCGGCTCAGCTGCACGGGGTCGATCTGCGCGCCGGCCTTCAGCACCACCAGCGCCCGCGGAACCTGACCCTTGATCTCGTCGTGGACTCCGAGCACCGCGCACTCGGCAACGAGCGGGTGCGCCGCCACGATGGCCTCCATGGATCCGGTCAACAGCCGGTGTCCCGCCACATTGATGACATCGTCGGTGCGACCCATGACGTATAGGTAGCCGTCGTCGTCGAAATAGCCTCCGTCACCCGTCGTGTAGAACCCCGGGAACGCGGTGAGGTAGCCCTCGACGTAGCGCTGGTCATCGCCCCACAGGGTCGGCAGGGTGCCCGGCGGCATCGGGAGCCCGATCACGATCGAGCCCTCCGAATGCGGCGGAACCTCGATGCCGTGCTCATCGACGACGCGCACGTCGTAGCCAGGTACCGGGACCGATGGCGACCCCGGCTTAATCGGCAGGGGTTCGAGCCCACGGAGGTTGGCGGCGATTGGCCAACCGGTCTCGGTCTGCCACCAGTTGTCGATCACCGGCACATGGAGGTGCTTGGAGGCCCAGTGGAAGGTGTCCGGGTCAAGGCGTTCGCCCGCGAGGAAGAGGCCGCGTAGCGACGAGATGTCATAACCCGCCACCAACGCAGCCTCCGGATCATCGCGCTTGATCGCCCGAATCGCCGTCGGCGCGGTGAAGAGGCCATTGACCCCATACTCCTCGATGACACGCCAGAATGCACCGGCGTCCGGCGTGCCCACCGGCTTGCCCTCGTACATGATCGTCGTGCCGCCCGCGATCAACGGCGCATAGACGATGTACGAGTGGCCCACGACCCAGCCGACATCCGACGCCGCCCACCACACGTCGTCCGGCCCCATGCCGTAGGCATTCGCGAACGACCAGGCCATGGCCACCGCATGCCCACCGTTGTCGCGCACGACCCCCTTGGGCTTTCCGGTGGTCCCGGAGGTGTAAAGGATGTACAGCGGGTCGGTGGCCCGGACGGATACCGGACCATGCGCGACCGCACCCGCCATCGCCTCAGCCCAGTCGACGTCGAGCACACCCATCTCGGCGAGCAGTTGCGGCCGCTGGAGCACCACCACGCTGGACGGCGTGTGGGCCGCGAACGCGACTGCCTCGTCGACGAGCGGCTTGTACTCCACGATGTGGTTGGGTTCGACTCCGCACGAGGCCGTGACGATCACTTTCGGGGATGCGTCGTCGATTCGTGCGGCCAGCTCGTGCGGCG
>WLND01000308.1 GCA_009726075.1 Actinomycetota bacterium | reverse complement strand
GTTCCCTCCCCTGCGGCCGCCTACGACTACGTGACCACAGCTCGCGCAACGGTGAGCATGCCGCTGGCCAGCGGCAGCCTGAATCAGCAGGTCGGGGCCACCGGCGTGCTGGGCTGGGCCCCCGTCGTCGGCAGTTGGTCGGCCTCTGGCGACTCAGCTCAGGGCCATGGCCTCTGCGCGGGGTCCGAGGCCTGGACGTACGGGCTGACCGCCCTGAACGGATTCGCGAGCGCGTCGTTCCACCCGAATTCGACCGGACAGCGCGTGATCGCCAAGGCGCTGGTCGACGCGTACCCGGGTGCTGTTAGCATTCCTTCCACGCGCCGCTAGCTCAACTGGCAGAGCAGCTGACTCTTAATCAGCGGGTTGGGGGTTCAAGTCCCTCGCGGCGCACCACGCAAGACATAGCACCAAGTTTCTGTGGGTTTTGGCAGGCCGATGATGAGATCAGCGCTCAGCGCGACTCATAGGGATACACCCCAGCGTCGGCAATGAACAGTGGTTCAGATTCCTCGGCCGCATGGGATCTCCGCATGAACCAGGCCACGAACCCACTCGTCACGGCGGCCCAGAGGCACCAGAGCGCCGGAAGCCCCAGGCTGTTCCACGCGACAAGGCTCGACATCCCCACCAGGTTGACAAGCCCCCAGGCGACAAGCGGTGCGTAACCCGAGAGCAGCAGCGCGCCGCACGTGGCCACGATGTACAAGACACCCAGCACCCCTGCAGTGCCGCGGACAGTGAAGTCGATGTAGTAGTCGTCGGGCGAGGCTGAGCCCCGTCCTGCCATCAGGGCACTGAGGTACCCGATCGCCGGGATCGAGCCGACCACGCACGCCACCATGAGGGCCTGCCGGCGCCAACCGGGCGGCTCGATGAGGAGCACGGCGACAGGCACGTAGATCGGCAAGAGCGCGTATGCGATGAAGAGGTACACCCCTGCCGCCGAATCAGCCAGGGGCTGCGACACCGCCCCATCGTGGCCGAGCCAGATCACGGCCGACACGAGCGTGTGCGCCGCAAGGATCGCCGGGATGAGGGCAAGGGGCAGTGCGCGGCCGGACTTGCAGTGCCGCAGGGAGTCAACCGCGACCACGCTGATCGCCGCCCCCACGACCAGGTCGAACTGAGTAGACAGGCACATAGGGCTCCCCACAAGCGATCGATGCCGATGGCGGGGGGATGCGGCATACGGATCATGCCCGAGAACGTCATGGCGTGGCTACTTGGAGGACCTCAGAATCATCAGCACTATTCGCGACACATGGCCCCGCGGAGACCCTCAAGTTGGATAGCATCACGGCGTTCCCATGGAGGGCCAACCATGCAACGATCGTTCCAACGGATTGCACTCGGCTTGATCGCCCTGGTGCTCGCTGCCGGGGCGTCCGCCGCCCTCGGCGCGGGTCAGGCCGCTGCAGCAGATCCCACTGAACCTCCGCCCTGCGGCAACAGCGGCCAGCCCTGCGAGCCAACGGGGCAGAAACCCGTGCCACCACCCTCCGAGTCAAGCCCCCAAGGTGGATCCGGGTCCAGCGGCGGCGCTGGTTCGAGCGGGAACTCCGGCGGGCAGGCGCCGAGCGTGTCGATTGGCAGTGCCGAACTGTCTGTCGGAGTGCCAGTCCCCGTCCTCGTGTCGTTCGTCGGGGGCTCGCTGGCCGACTCAGATCTGGCTCGGCCCATCACGGTCGAGATCTCGGTGAGTTCTGGCAGCGTGGCCATCGCTGGCGGCACCTCGGGGGCAACGGCCACGATCCAGGCGCCGTTCGCAGCGCTGCGGTCCGGCATTCCGGGGTTGACAGTGACGGCAGGAGACGCGGGACCGGTCGCGATCAGCGTCCGCGCCTACCCGGCAGATCGGCCAGGGGAGGGGATCGCCGGGAGCCGCGAACTCATTGCGCCAATCGCCCAGCCTTCACCGACGATGTCTGCCACCGCCGACCCCACCGCAATCGCGGAGGTGCCGACAGATCCGGTCCTGCGAACAGCCGCGAATGGCGCATCCGAAGCCGGAGTCACACCGGCCTTGACGGTGCGGAGCATCACGCTCCCCCGGTACCGGGCACTCGACAGGCCAACGGAGGTGGTCGACACGACGATCGCCGTCGTCGTTGTCCTGGGCGTCGTCGGACTATCGGCCGGGGCGCTCGCCGGCGGCGTGCCGCTGCCGTCGCCGTCCTCTCCGTCCCCGTCCTCCTCACCCGCATCGCCCGCCGACGACTCACAGCGACGCCGAGCCGAATCCGCGGGACATCATCAGGCCGGACGCGACCGCGCCCACCGCAGCGAGGGGTCGCTCGCCAACCTCGATGCGTCGTTCGAGGGGATCGCAGCGGCTGTCGGCACCGCCGGCATCGGGGATCGGCTGCGCACGTGGCGACTGCCCCTGACCAACCAGGTCGATGCAACCCACCATGTGTCGATTTCGGCTGCAGCCCGACTCTCACCGCTGATGGCGCGGCTTCTCGCAGACAACACCTACCTACGAGCCATGTTCGGATCGGGTGCGCTCCTACTGCCGGTAACGGCCGTCGTGCTCGCAGTGATGGCCGTCATCGGCGTCAACGGACTGGCCCTGGCGCCGAGCGCGACGATCCTGGGCCTCATCACCCTCATCGGCACCCTCGATGCGATGGCCGGGTTTGCCGCGTTCATCACGTTCGCCGCCGGCGTGGCAATCCTCGGCGGCATCACCGGGGCCGACAGTGTTCGCACGCTCCTCGGTCTGGGCATCATTGGCTTCGGCCCCGCCCTCATCGCCGGCGCAGCCCGCCCCCTCCGTCGGCCCGCGGGCCACTACGACGGCTGGGAGCGGATCACCGACTTCGTCATCATCCCGCTCATCGGCGCCTTCGCCGTCCAGAGCATGGTGAGCTCGCTCGCCGGACTCTCCGGCTACGACCTGCCAATCGTCTCCTCGGCCAACGTCATCGCCCTCATCGCCTTGGTCGGGCTCGTGCTGCGCGTAAGCCTCGAGGAGCTCGCAGCCCGGGCCTTCCCGGGCCGGCTCGCGCAGGTGGCCCCAGCGCCCATCCCCCCGCGCGGGCTGGTGCACCGCCTGCTGGTCGCCCTCATGAGAACGGCCGTGTTCGTCTTCGTCGCGGTCGCCTTCATCGGGCAGACCTGGCAACTGTGGGCCGGTGCGGCCATCTTTGCCGCTGCGCAGGTGTGCGAGATCCTCGGCAGGTATGCGCCGAACAGCCCGCGTCTGTTCCATGTGGTCCCCGTCGGCGTCCCGAGGCTCGTTCTCGTCCTCCTCATCTCGCTGGGCGTGACCACGTCCATCTCGCTCCTGCTCAGCGATGGGCCCGACTACGCGCGCACATCGTTTGTACTCCTCATGCTGCCAGGACTCGCGCTGGCATCACTGGGCATGTTCGGCCGCGAGCCGCGAGAAGGCGACACACGCTGGTACCTGCGCGACGCGATGCGTGTCTGGTACCGCATCGGTGGGGCGATCCTCGTCGTCGCCGCGGTCTACATGACCCAATTCACCTGACCCACTCCATCTGACGCCAAGACCTCCGTCCCTCTTTCCCCGATCGTTTC
>WLND01000307.1 GCA_009726075.1 Actinomycetota bacterium | reverse complement strand
TCGTGCGCGCAGCCTCCTGCCACGGCAGCCACCTGGTGGCCTCGACCTCAGAAGGATCGGGAGTGAAGGCGTCGTCCGCGTCGACGACCGCCATGAGCACCGGGCACATCTCGTTCTCGACCACGCCGTTCATCTCGGCCCGGTACTGGAACGACGGCATGATCAGCCGTGGGGCGGTGAGGGTGATGCCGAGCTCGTCGGCGGCTCGGCGCACGACGGCGCCGTCGATGCTCTCGCCGGGCAGCGGGTGACCGCAGACCGAATTGGTCCAGAGGCCGGGAAAGGTGAGCTTCGACAGGGCCCGCTGCGTGAGGAGCAGTCGCCGATCGGCGTCGAAGATGTAGCACGAAAAGGCCAGGTGCAGCGGGGTGTCGCCGTGGTGCACCGTGGTCTTGTCTGCCGAACCCGACGCAACGCCATCATGATCCAGCAGCACGACCGACTCGACCCGGCTCACGGCACCCCCTCTTCGACCCGCTCCAAGCGGAGCGATGTGATGAGGTCCAACGTACTCGCTCGGCCGGGACGCCCACTATCGGTATGGTCTCGTCGTGCCCCTCGTAGCGATCGCCACCTGCGCCGAACTCCCCGACCTCGACGACGACGAGCGCCCGTTGATCACGGCGCTCGCCGAGGTCGGGATCGAGGCCGTCCCGGTCGTATGGGACGACGCTGCCGTCGACTGGCCGTCCTTTGACGCCGTCGTCATCCGCGCCACGTGGGACTACTCGAAGCGGCACGATGAGTTCGTCGCGTGGGCGCGTCTCGTTGCAGGAGTGACGACGCTCCTGAATCCGGCGTCGGTCGTGGCCTGGAACACCGACAAGCGCTACCTGCGGGATCTGGACGCCGCCGGAGTGCCGATCGTGCCGACTCAGTTCATCGAGCTCGATGCGGATGACCAGTCGTGGCAGCCCCCGGCCGGCTTCGAGGAGTTCGTGGTGAAGCCGGTGGTGTCGGCGGGCTCACGCGACACCATGCGCTATTCGCCGATCACCTCGGGCGATGCGCCAGCCAGGCACGTGCGGCGCCTGCTCGACGGTGGGGAGGCCGTGATGATCCAACCGTATCTCGAGGCCGTCGACACGATCGGCGAGACCGCCCTGATCTTCATCGGCGGTGAGTTCTCGCACGCCATTCGCAAGGGGCAGATGCTGTCGCGCGATACCGAGGGTCAGACAGTTGCGGGGCTCTACGTGCAGGAGGACATCCAGTCGCGAGTCGCCACCGACGCCGAACGGGCGGTCGCGGCGGCTGCCCTCGCCGTGATCCCCGGGGGGTCCGAGCAAGTGCTGTTCGCTCGCGTCGACGTGATCCCGGACGCCTCCGGCGCGCCGGTGGTGCTTGAACTCGAGCTCACCGAGCCATCGCTCTTCTTCCAGCACGAGGATGCGGCGGCAGGCCGGTTGGCGGCTGCGATCCTGGCCAGGCTCGACCGCAACTAGTCGTTAGCCCTTGCCCTGCACCGCCGCGTAGTAGGCAAGCTCGTCCGCCTTGCGCGGGAAGACCCACGCAACCGTCCCGAGGGCGATCAGGGTGAGGACGAGGGCCGCGGAGATTGCCAGCGACTTGCCCTCGGTGAACGCCTGCGAGGCAGCCGCCATGAGTTCAGTCGCCTGGGCCTGCGGGTAGGACGAGGCGATCTCTGCGGCTCCTGCGTACGACGAGGTGATCTGCTGGGCTGCTGAGTCGCTGAGCTGGGAGGCCTCGCTGGCCGGGAGCCCGTCGAAGGCCTTGGTCAGGCTGGCGGCATAGGCGCCCGCAAGGAGCGCTCCCATGAGTGCCTGCAGGATCGCTCCGCCGAAATCGCGGGTCAGGTCGAGGAAGGCCGAGCCCATGCCTGCGTTCTTCGCCGGAACCGACGCCATCAGGCTGTGGGACGCGGGGGTTGCCGCGAAGCCCACGCCGGTGCCGACGAGGGCATAGACCCCGAGCACCCACCAGACCGAGGCCCCGCTGCGCCAGGTCACGAGCATGACGGCGAAGGCCACGGCAACCGCGCTCAGGCCGATCATGAACGATGTGCGAGAGCCGCGACGCGCGATGACCCGACCGGCCAACTGCCCGCCGATCGCGGTCATGAAGGCGGCCGGCAGTACCACCATGGCCGCGTTCAAGGTGCCGTAGCCGAGCACGTTCTGGGTGAACTGCTGGCCCACGAACATCGCACCGATCAGCGAGCCGAACGTGATCGCGCCCGCGACGAATGCGACCCAGAAGGTTCGGGCCCGTGCAAGCGGCAGTACGACCAGCGGCCGAGGGGCCTTGGTCTGGCGCCAGAAGAAGGCCACGAGTGCGAGGGCCGAGATCGCCATAAGTGCGAGCAGCGAGGGTGAGAGGCCCTGGTCGGCCCGCTCGATCGTGAGCACGAGGCCGCCGACGCCGATGATCGACAGCAGTCCGCCGAGGTGGTCGACCTTGAACCGCTCCTCGCTCGACCGCCATGGCAGCACGAGGAGGCCGACGATGAGGGCAAGCAGGTCAAGGGGCAGGGTGACCAGGAACACCGAGCCCCACCAGTAGTTCTCCAGGAGCCAGCCGCCGAGTACTGGCCCGACAGCGGCCACGCCACCGCCGATGCCGGACCACAGTGCGATCGCGCTGACCTGTGCCCCGCCGCGATAGAGCGACCCGATGAGCGACAGGGTGGTCGGGAACAGGAAGGCCGCAGAAAGGCCGCAGAGGAAGCGCGCGATGGTCAGGGTTTCGGCGTTCGGCGCCCAGGCCGCCATCATCGACGTCGGCACGGTCAGCACGGCGCCGATGACGAACATCAGCTTGCGGCCGTAGCGATCGCCCAGGGCCCCGAGGTAGAGGACGGTCGATGCCAGGCCGAGCGCGAAGGCATCGGCGATGTTCGTGAGCTGGTCCTGCGTGGCACCGAGATCGTGTCCGATGGTCGGCAGCGCGACATTGGCGATGCCCAGGTTGATATTCGCGACGATCGCGCCCGTGATGAGGGCGAGGAGCACGAAGGAGCTTCGCGCCGGGCGCTCGCTCAGGACGGGGGATATTGCCTGCGTGGTCACGCGGGGACGCTAGCAGTTTGGCGCTCGCCTTGGACTAGCGTTCGGCAGGTGACTGATGAGGATGCGGTACTCGCAGCGTGCTCCCAGGTGTTGGCCGACGGCGACGTCGTGACCGACCCCGACCGCCTCCCGACCTACAAGCAGGACAGGTCGACCGGCTCAGTTGTCGGTGAGCCGTTCGCCGTTGTCTTCCCGCGCACGACCGAGCAGGTGTCAGCGATCATGCAGGCGGCTCACAGGCACCGGGTGCCGGTCGTGCCCCGCGGCGCTGGCTCGGGGCTCTCGGGCGGCTCCAATGCGATCGATGGCTCGCTCATCGTCTGCGTCGAGAAGATGAACAAGGTGCTCGATGTCGACGTGGCGAACGGCTACGTCGAGACCCAGCCGGGCATCTTCAACACTGATCTCCGCGATCACGTCGCGGGCAAGGGCCTTTGGTACGCGCCTGACCCGGCAAGCAAGGACTTCTGCTCGATCGGCGGCAACGTCAACACGAACGCGGGCGGGCTGTGCTGCGTGA
>WLND01000306.1 GCA_009726075.1 Actinomycetota bacterium | reverse complement strand
GCGACTGATCTCAGACTGCGCAGGCCCGTGCTCCGCGGCGCCGCGACCTCGGCCTTCTCGGTCAGCTTCGGCAGGTCGTTGTAGGCCCGCGAGACGTGGACCATGTCATTGAGCGCCTTGTTGTACAGGATGAGGACGGCGAGGAGGGCACCCATCAGCGGCCACGGCGAATCGAGCCAGCCGGCATTCGGGAAGCCGGCGGCCCGCATGCCAAGCGCGATCGGGATGAGCCCCTCGGTCGTGTAGTGCCCGACCCGGTCGAGGAACACCCCGGCCGGGGACGAGGTCTGGCGCCAGCGGGCAACCTCTCCGTCGGAGCAGTCCCAGAGCATCTGCATCTGGCCGAGCAGCGCAGCAAGGATGCCGCCCGAAAGGCCCGGGATGAGCAGCGCCAGGGCCGCCGAGGCACCGGTGGCGATCATGAGCCAGGTGACCTGATTCGCGGTGATCGAGGTCCGAAGCAGCAGGCGGGTCAGGTACGGCGAGATATCGCGGAGATAGACATCGGCCACCCAGTGCTCGGAGTTTCGCCGGCCCCGGATCGCCGGCGGCTGGCAGACTTCGCGAATCTGGGCGACCGTTGGCCTCGCGGGTCGTTCGACGGGGATCATTCAAGACCTCTCATGATTCGACTTGGCCGCTCGCCAGCCACTGGATCGAGGCCACGACGATGAGCAGCAGCGACCAGACGACGACGCCGGCCAGGAGCATGCCGCTGAAGACCGCGATCCCGCCGGCCGCCGCGATGAGGATCAGGATCGTCCGGCCGTCCCATCCCAGACCTGACCACACGAGCCAGCGAGGGGTCGCAACCCCGGCGATCGCGCGATAGAGGACGTCGTAGTGATGGAAGGCGATGATCGCCATCCACCAGAAGGCGAGGACCATGGCGGACGGGAAGAACGCAAGCGCCAGCAGGGCGACGATGCCGAGCTCGATGAACCGAAGCGCTGCGGGCACTGCCCAGGCAGCCGGCGCCGCCCAGAACTGCTGCCATCCGGCGGTCGACATGCCCCGAGCGAGGAGCGCGGCAATCGGGCCGGCGTCGGATTGGCGCGCGAGGAGCAGGCCGGCATCGGCTGGAGCAGGGCCCGACCAGGTGAGGGTTCGCAGCACGCGACCGGCGGTCACATAGGCGAGTGCGACGATCCCGAGGCCGAGCAGGAGCCCAAGGGCCCAGGTAGCACCGAGCAGGGCGGCGCCCAGGCTGATGACGAGCCAGCGCTCGCCAATCGGCATGTGGATCGCCCGTTTCGCCCACCGCACTCCGCTGCGGCGGTTCACCCGTGAGGAGAGATCGACGGCGCTCTGGACCGACCAGCCAGCCGTGCCCCCGGCATCAGCATCGTCGGCGTCAGTAACGGGCCGGGGCGTGACACGGGCCTCGCGGCTGCGCTGCACCCGCGAGAAGTCGTAGTCGGTCATGTGCCGGGTGGTCTGGAGCACGAGCATGATGATGGCGAGCGGCCAGATGTTGACCCCGGAGACCGCCGCCGCGCCGATTGCGAGCCCGGCATAGGCCAGGTATTCCTTGACCCGGTCGGTCGAAGCGTCGAGCCAGGCCCCGAGTGCCGAGAACCTCCGGGTGGCCCGCGCCACCTCCCCATCGACGCAGTCGATGACGAGGCTCAGCTGGAGGAGGACGGCGCCGATGACCAGGGCCCAGCGCTCGCCCATGGCGAAGGCCCCGGCTGCTGCCAGCCCGACGGCGAATGAGATGAGGGTGACGGTGTTCGGGCTCATGCGCAGGCGAAGGGCCAGCCGGGTCAGCGGCTTGGACAGGCGCCGGACGACGAACGTGGAGTAGAAGCCGTCGTCCATGCGGTTGGCCTGCAACTGAGCGATGCGCTCATCCGAGCAGGCCCCGACCTCGACGAGGGCCGCGGCCCGGTCGGCCGGCCCGCGAAACCACGGGACGTCGACGAGTTCGACGGCCCGGCACAGGGTGCCGGACCTGATGATGGCGACGGCCACGAGTTGGGTGGCGTCGTGGGGGCCGGCGCCGAGCTCGCCGGCGCCGAGCGCATCTGCGGTCGCGGTGATCGATCGCCCCACGACCTCGGCGTCCTTCGGGGCGATGACGAGGGCCCCGACGAAGACGTGGTCGGGCGTGGTCACCGCGTGAAAGGACGACCCGACCGAGTTCACCACGTGGTGCCGGACGCGAGTATCGCCGTCGCGCGCCGGGCGGACGAGCATCGAGGTGCCCGCGAACGGATCAGCGGTGATCTGGGCGAGCGCCGCATCGGCGATGACGAGGTCATCAGCAACCACTGCCACGGCCGTCGTGGCCACGGCCAACTGCTCGGCGACCTCGCGCAGGGCAGTGCAGGTTGCGTCGTTTCCGACCGCCGAATCGGCTGCACGGATGACCGCGGTCACGAGCCCTTCTTCGTCCGGCGCTTTATCTTCGCGCCGGCCTCGGCCCGCAGCTGCTTGAGCAGTTGCTTGGTGAGATCCTGCCTCGTCGGCTCGAACTGGGTCAGCAGCACCAGGCTTGCGAGCGCATTGACCGCGGCATCGATCGGGATGAGATCGGCGATGGCCTCCGGTGCCGGCGGCGGCGAGGTCGTCCGCTCGGCGAGGGCATTGAGATCACCGATGACCTTCACCCCCGACTCGCGGATCCCTGCGACCGCTGCAGCACCGCGCTCTGCCGCTGCGTCCAGGGCCCAGTCAGGCGTGTGCAGCCGAGGCTCGTCCTGCCCCGGCTCTCGGCCCTCGACGACGCTCCTGGCCACCGCAACGCGCACGAGGCGCTGGTACTCACCCCAGGTGAGCGAGGATTTCACCTGCTTGTTCAGCCGGCGGAGCAGCTCCGACTCCGAGGCGGTCATCGACCGATTCGAGGTGAGGCCCATCCGCGAGGTCAGGATCTCCTCTGGGATGTCGACGAGCTGCGCGAACGTTCGGAACATCGCGCTTCGATCGACATGTTCGAGGACGATCATGGTCACCTGGTCTGGGCCCACGATGTCGGCCCACTTGCGCGCAGCCGCGCCGTGGTCGTTCCGGCGCCAGAAGCTGGGCGACACGGTGCGCTTGCTCTCGGCAGCGAACGTGTTCTCGAGCCAGGTCTCGTACGGCGCGGCCACGCCGTACTTCAGGTACTGCTGCCATGAAGACGGCAGCAGGCTGCCGAGATTTCGCAGGGTGAACACCACCTGGGTGCGCTCGGGGCCAAAGGCATCAACGATCTCCCCTGCCATCCGAGCATCGACCTCGCAGAAGTGCTCGCTGCTGATGACGACCCGGTCCGGCCAGGCGGTGGCCTGCCGCGCGAGCTTGTCGAACACCGTGCGACTCGAGACCTCGCCGCCACGGTCCTTCCATCCCCAGGGCCGCTGGAGCATGGCCAAGGCCGCACCATGGTGGGCCGCCCTCTTGCCGGGGTAGAGCACCTTGCGCTCGACGAGTTCGGGACGGGCATCGGCCCAAGCGGCCTGCATCGCCGTCGTGCCGGTCTTGTGCACACCGACATGGAGGAGAACAGCGTCGGGCGGCAGTGCCGGCGTTTGGGGCAGGAGACCATCAGCCGAGCCAGCCGTGGAGG
>WLND01000305.1 GCA_009726075.1 Actinomycetota bacterium | reverse complement strand
GCCGGAATGTTCACGGCCAACACCATGGCGTCGGTCGGCGAAGCCCTCGGCATGTCACTTCCCGGTTCGGCCTCGCCCGCCGCTGTCGATCGTCGACGCGACGATTTCGCCCGTGCGTCGGGTGTGGCGGTCATGAATCTGCTGCGTCTCGGCATCCGTCCCCGCCAGATCATGACCAAGAAGGCGTTCGAGAACGCGATCGCCGTCGTCATGGCGCTTGGCGGTTCGACCAATGCCGTCCTGCATCTGCTGGCCATCGCCGCCGAGGCCGAGGTCGACCTGGAACTCGCCGACTTCAACCGCATTGCGGCGAAGGTTCCGCACATCGCCGACACCAAGCCCCACGGCGCCTATCACATGATCGATCTCGATCGAGTGGGTGGCGTGCCCATGGTGATGAAGGAACTGCTCGACGCCGGTCTGATCCATGGTGACTGCCTGACGGTCACGGGACTCACGGTCGCCGAGAATCTTGCCGCCATGTCGCTGCCCGGGCCCGATGGTTCGGTCGTGCACCGTCTCTCGGATCCGATCCATGCCGTTGGCGGCATCGCCGTGCTCACCGGTTCGCTTGCTCCCAAGGGTTCGGTCGTCAAGGTCGCCGGTATCGACTTCGACCGTTTCGAGGGCAATGCCCGAGTGTTCGACGGCGAGCAGGCGGCAATGGACGAGATCCTCGCCGGCAAGATCAAGTCGGGCGACGTCGTCGTCATCCGCTACGAAGGACCGAAGGGTGGCCCGGGCATGCGCGAGATGCTTGCGGTGACCGGCGCCATGAAGGGAGCCGGCCGCGGAGGCGATGCAGCACTCATCACCGATGGTCGCTTCTCCGGTGGAACGCACGGTTTCTGCATCGGACACGTTGCCCCTGAAGCTGTCGACGGTGGGCCGATCGCGTTCGTGGCCGACGGTGACCGGATCGTCATCGACACCGTGAACCACACGATCGACCTGATGGTCGACGAATCGGTGCTCGAAGCCCGCCGGGCCGAATGGGTCCTGCCGGAGCCGCGCTACACGCGCGGCGTGCTGGCCAAGTACGCCCGTCTGGCCCAGGGCGCCGAAAAGGGCGCCATCACCCTCGCCTGAGCCCGACCCGAAACCGGACCCGCTCCGGCCCACCCCGCAAAACTCAAGCTGGCTCGTTTCTGGTGCCTACGGCAACCAGAAACGAGCCAGCTTGAAAAAGAAGGGTTGGGGCCCGGGCGCGTCGGTTCGGGCGGGTGGGGTGTCCGGGATCAGCCGATGGCGCCGGGGACGAGCCGGATGCTCACGGGATAGCGATACCACTCGCCTCGATTGGCAGCTACGGCCGCGAGGATCGGGAACACGATCCCGATGACGAAGAGAATCGGCAGCACCAGCAGTCCGATGAGGATGAACGAGAGCACGAAGGCGACCACGTAGGCCAGGATCAGCGTGATCTGGAAGTTGAGCGCCTCGGCCGCATGGTGGCGGACGAACGGATCCTTTTCGCCGTTGACGAGGTAGATCACGAGCGGACCCAAGAACCCGGTCACGATGCCGAGGGCTTGAGCCAGAACCGCCATCGTCTTCGGATCGGTGCCGGATGCTCCCTGACTCACCGGTGCGGGATCGCCCCACGCATTGCCGTCCCACCAGCGCGAAACGCCCTGGGGATCCGGGTACCAACCTGCAGGAGGGTTCGATGGGGGTTCGTAAGAAGTCATGAGTCAAGGCTAAGGGGGCAATCCCTCCAGCGCTAGGAATTGTGGGTGCGCGACGGTTGGAAAGCGAAATACCGGGCCGGAGTTGCCCGCCGGCCGGTCGCGCTGACAAACTGTGGGCCTTATGGGCAAGAAGGTTGTTTCCAACTCCACGCTCGTAGTACTCAGCTAGCACGCGCCGGCCCAGCCTGCGTGTGCGTCTCCGACCTCCCAATGCGGGAGGTCGTTTGCGTTACCAGCGGCTGCGGTTTCGGTACGGCGCCCTGACCCACCCACCATTTTTTCGCACTTTCCCCGAGGATGACCATGAAGACAAACGGCGGTGCCGCCCTCATCAAAGCCCTGGAACTCGAGGGCGTCGATGTCATGTTCGGTCTACCCGGTGGAGCGATCCTGCCGGTGTACGACCCGATCATCGATTCCCCGATCCGGCACATCCTCGTCCGTCATGAACAGGGTGCGGGCCACATGGCCGAGGGCTATGCCCATGCCACCGGCCGTCCCGGCGTGGCCATGGTCACCAGCGGCCCGGCCGCCACCAATATCGTCACGCCGCTGGCCGACGCCTACATGGACTCGGTTCCGATGGTCGTCATCACCGGTCAGGTCGGCACCGCCGGCATCGGCACCGATGCCTTCCAGGAAGTCGACACGGTCGGCATCACCCGCTCGATCACCAAGCACAACGAGCTTGTGACCCGGGCCCAGGACATCCCGCGCATCATCCGCGAGGCGTTCCACATCGCCACCACCGGTCGTCCCGGCCCCGTGCTCATCGACATCCCGAAGGATCTCGTCGACCCGACCAATCCGAATTCGGCCCTGGATTGGTACTGGCCCGACTCGGTCGACCTCCCCGGTTACAACCCCCGTCTCGACGGTGATCCCGAACTCATCGAAGCTGCCGCTCGCCTGATCCTCGCCTCCGAGCGACCGGTGCTCTACGCCGGTGGTGGCATCCTCAAAGCCCGTGCCGCCGAAGCCCTGCTGGCACTGGCCGAGATGCTCGACATCCCGGTCGTCACCACCCTCATGGCCCGCGGTGCGATGCCCGACGATCATCCGCTCTGTCTCGGCATGCCCGGCATGCACGGCAACTACACCGCCGTCACCGCGATGCAGGAGTCCGATCTGCTGATCGCCCTCGGCTCCCGTTTCGACGACCGCGTCACCGGCAAGCTCGATGGCTTCGCTGCCAACGCCAAGATCATCCACGTGGACATCGATCCGGCCGAACTGGGCAAGGTTCGTCGTCCCGATGTCGGCATCACCGGCGACTGTCGTCTGGTGATCACCGAAATGATCAACGCGCTCAAGATCCTCGGGGGAGCGGACAAGCAGCCCGATCGCTCGGCATGGAAGTCGACGATCAGCGGTTGGCAGGAGAAGTTCCCGCTCACCTATGTGCAATCCGAACCGGGTGATCTGCTCAAGCCGCAGTTCGTGCTCGAGCAGCTCCGGGACAACACCCCGGACGATTGCATCGTCGCTTCCGGCGTCGGTCAGCATCAGATGTGGACGGCGCAGTACTGGAAGTTCAACCATCCCTACACCTGGATCAACTCTGGTGGACTCGGCACGATGGGCTTCGCCGTTCCCGCCGCCATCGGCGCCAAGGTCGGTCGCCCGGATCGCATGGTCTGGGCCGTCGATGGTGACGGTTGTTTCCAGATGACGGCACAGGAACTCGTCACTGCCGCCGCCGAGCGCATCCCGGTCAAGATCGCGATCCTCAACAACGCCTATCTCGGCATGGTCCGTCAGTGGCAGGAGATGTTCTACGAGGAGCGCTACAGCGAGGTCTATCTCTCGCCGGATCTTCCCGATTACAAGATGTGGGCCGAGTCGATGGGTTGCGTCGGCATGCG
>WLND01000304.1 GCA_009726075.1 Actinomycetota bacterium | reverse complement strand
TCATCGTGGCGGGCGTGATCGTCATTGTGCTCGTCCTGTGGGCATCGATACGGGTCGTGCAGGAGTACGAGAAGGGGGTGCTCTTCCGGCTCGGCAGGGTGATCGGCGTTCGCGAGCCCGGCCTGCACTTCATCAGTCCGGTCGTGGACGTGCTGCGGAAGGTGTCGCTGCGCGTCGTCACGATGCCGATCCAGTCGCAGGGCATCATCACGCGCGACAACGTGAGCGTCGATATCTCGGCCGTCGCCTACTACCGGGTGATCGATGCGGTGAAGTCGGTGGTGGCGATCGAGAGCGTGGTCGCTGCGATCGACCAGATCGCCCAGACGACGCTGCGCAAGGTGGTCGGCAAGCACACGCTCGACGAGACCCTTGCCGAGACCGATCGGATCAATGACGATATCCGCGAGATTCTGGACGTGACGACGCTCGCGTGGGGGGTCGAGGTGACCCTCGTGGAACTGAAGGACATCCAGTTGCCCGACACCATGAAACGCGCGATGGCCCGCGAGGCGGAGGCGGAACGAGAGAAGCGGGCGAAGATCATCAACGCCGAGGGCGAGGCGATGGCCGCCGCGGCGCTGGGCGAGGCGTCCGACAGCATGATGGCCCACCCGCTCGCCCTGCAGCTGCGCAATCTGCAGAGCCTCGTCGAGATCGGCGTCGACAAGAACACGACCGTCGTCTTCCCATCACCGATCATGACGACCATCGCTGAGCTCGGGGCGTTCATCTCCGGTGAGGCTGGCGCGGCCGAGGCGCTGGCGAAGACGGACATCGACCGGAATGGCTAGCCCCACGGGGTGATGCGGAACCCGCCGACGGACAGGGGGCGCTGCCCGAGGCCGCTGCCTCTACCATCGTGACGTGAACGAGATCGTGGCTTCGGCATGACCCTTGACGGAACCATCTGGGATGTGGTGGTCGTGGGCGGCGGCCCCTCGGGTGCGACGGCCGCACTCGCCGCAGCCGAGGCAGGTGCCTCCACGATCCTTGTCGAGCGCAGCGAGCTGCCGCGCTACAAGCTCTGCGGCGGAGGGCTTATCGGCGCCTCACTGCGCTCGCTTCCTGCCGGTTTCGTGGTGCCCGTCCGAGAACTCACGTCCTCGGCGACCTTCACTCTCAGCAGCGAGCGTGCCGCGACGCGTCATGCATCCGCCTCCTTCGTGTCGATGATCGACCGTCGGGAGTTCGACGCCGAGCTCGTCGAGGCGGCAGCCTCGGCCGGGGCAACGATCGCGACGGGCGTCACGCTCGAGCAGGTCGACCAGGATGACGCGCTGGTCACCCTGCGCACCTCGGCCGGCACGGTTCGCGCCCGTGCGCTCGTGGGTGCGGATGGCAGCGCGAGCCGCGTTGCCGGGTATGTCGGGGCCCGCTACTCGCAGGTCGATCTCGGTCTCGAGGTCGAGATCGCGGCGGACGAGTCGGTGCAAGCGCAGTGGCGCGGCCGGCTGCACCTTGACTTCGGCCAGCTGCCGGGGTCGTACGCCTGGGTCTTTCCGAAGGGCGACCGCCTCACGGTCGGGGCTATCGCGGGCCGAGGCAACGCCGCATGGCAGCAGCGCTACCTCGACGACTTCGTCCGGCACCTTGGCCTGGAGGGACTCCCGGTCGAGCGCAAGGGCGGCCACCTCACCCGCTGCCGAGCGGCTGACTCGCCCCTGGCCAGGGGCCGAGCGCTGCTGTGCGGCGACGCCGCCGGCCTGCTCGAGCCGTGGACGCGGGAGGGCATCTCGTTTGCGCTGCGATCAGGACGCCTCGCCGGGGCTGCCGCTGCATCACTCGCGCTTGGCGAGGCGCCGCCCGATCAGGTGACCGCTGGGTATGCGCAATCGATCGACTCGACGCTCGGCGCGGAGATGCGTGCGGGGGCGGCGCTCTACGAGGTGTTCAAGGGGCACCCGGCGATGGCTCACCGGGCGCTGGCGTCGACGAAGGTCGGCTGGCGGGCCTTCGAGCGACTCAGCCGCGGCGAGACGACGCTCGATCGGGCCATGCGACGAAGGCCCGTGCGGATCGCGCTGGCCATGGTGGGCGGGAACTGAGGGCTCCGCCCTGCAGGGCTTGTGGGTCAGACCCGACTACGCCGCCGGGATCTCGATCGTTGCCCGCACCATCTGGTGGTCTGACCCCTGGTACTCGGGAATGAACGAGCCATCCGAATTGAGCCGAATGACCACCTCGTAGTCGGTGATGTTCACCCCGGCGCCCTTGGTCATGATGTAGTCGATGCGCGTGGCGTCCAGGACGGGGTTCCGCTTCGAGGTCTTGAACGTGTAGGGCTTCTTGGGGAAGCCCTGCTCGGCCAGCAGGAGTGGGTTGTAGTTGATCGTGGAGTACTGGACGTTGCGCTTCACCGGGGCGTTGGCCGCATCGGACCAGCCTGCGGTGGTGAGCACGGTCTGGACGCCCTGGGGCTGGCGCTTGCGATAGGAGTTGAGGTCGGCCATGAGCACCACCGGGGCGCCGGTCATCCCGTGCGCGTCGTTGAGAGCGGCGATCCATCCGTCGAGCGCCGCACCGAAGGCCACCCGCGAGGCTTCATTGGCCGGATCCTTGAGCGTTGACGTGTGGACCGACAGGGCCAGGAACGGCCCGGCGCCGTTGACGCCCTTGAGGTAGGCCCACACGACCTTGCGGGGGGCGGTGTCGGCGGTGAGGCCCGCGGCGATGCGCGACATCGGAAGGGTGCCGGCCGAGGGGGTGCCGTTCGGGGTGGTCACCTGCTGGACGGTGCTCGTCTTGAAGAGCATGCCGGTGGTGTGGGTGCAGGGCCGGGGGTTCGCGGCGGTCCAGCGGCATTCATCGGAGTCGTTCGTGTACGTCGGAGCGATGAAGCCGTAGGGGGCGGTGAGGTTCTGGATGTCGATGAACTGGGTCTTCGCGGTCGAGGTGGGCCAGTGGGTGGCCTCCTGGAGGCCGACGACATCAAGGGAGGATTCGACGATCGTGCGGGCGACGCGGTCGCGGCGGATGTCCCAGGAGGGCGCCGGCGGGGCGCAGTCGGTCTTGCAGACATTGAATGTGGCGAAGACGAGTGCCGGAGTGCTGGATCGAGTGGCGGCCTGTGCGGGGGCTCCAATTGCCAGCCCTCCGAGGAGGGCGGCGGCACCGAGGCCAATCGTGAGGCGGAGACCCAGGGGGGCAGGGATGTTTGCCGTCATAGGACCAATGGTAACCCCGATTCGGGACTAAAGTCCCATCCGCTCGATGCTCAGCACTGCCCGCCCGCGCCGAAATTCTGGACCCAGATGCGCTGGCCGGAGGCCGCGTCGACCGCCATGCCGAACCCGACCGTCTGTGCCTGAGGCGCGATGAGATTGGCGTAGTGACCGGGGCTCGCGACCCACGCCGCCATGACTTCGCTCACCGTGCGCTGGCCCTTGGCGAGGTTCTCTGCGGCGTACGTGAAGCGGTATCCCTCGGCCAGGATCCGGTCGCTGAACTGTGAGCCGGTCGGGCCCACGTGCGAGAACCAGCCGCCGGTCATGGCATCTGCGTACTTCTGGCTCGAGTTCGCGAGGGCGGTGCAGTAGCCAAGGGGCGCTTGGCC
>WLND01000303.1 GCA_009726075.1 Actinomycetota bacterium | reverse complement strand
GCCTCGGCAAAGGCTCGGCTCATCGACGTGTTCGACCTCAGCGACGTGCAGGCGACCTACATCCTCGACATGCCCCTTCGGCGCCTGACGAAGTTCTCGCGCATCGAGCTCGAGAAGGAGTCCGGCGAGCTCACGACCACCATCGAGGAGCTGACCGCCATCCTCGACGATGATGGAAACCTGCGGCAGGTCGTCTCCGACGAGCTCGCGGCCGTCGGGCAGCAGCACGCGACTCCGCGGCGGACCCTGCTGCTCGAGGCGAACGCATCACCCGCGAAGTCCGCCGTTCCCCTTGAAGTCGACGACGCCCCCTGCATCGTGCTGATGTCGAGCACGGGGCTGCTGGCCCGCAGTGCCGACACCGAGTTCGACGCCAGCGCCGACATCGCACGCGCGGCGCACGACGTCATCGTCAGCTCGGTGCCGGCGACGGCGCGCGGCGAGATCGGGCTGGTGACGAGCGCTGGTCGCGTCCTGCGGCTGTCAGTGCTCGACCTGCCGGCGCTCCCGTCCGTCATCGGCATCCCGGCGCTGTCCGCCGGCGCTCCGATCGGGGCCTTCGTCGACCTGCCTGCCAACGAGCAGGCGCTGTGCTTGACCACCCTCGACGAAACCGGCTGCATCGCCTTGGCGACCGCTCGCGGCACGGTCAAGCGAGTGGTCGCTGACACCCCCGGAAGCAAGGATTCGTGGGAGGTCATCCGGCTCGAGGACGGCGACCGCGTGGTCGGGGCCGTGCGACTCGATGATGCCGCCGCCAGGACGGCCGAACTGGTCCTGGTGACAAGCGACGGCCAACTGCTCCGCTTTCCCGCCACGGCGGTTCGTCCCCAGGGCCGGGCGGCCGGCGGAATGGCGGGCATCAACCTGGCCTCCGGCGCTTCTGTCATTGCGTTTGGCGCGTTCACGCCGACCGACGACGCCATGCTCATCACGATTGCCGGCACGACTGCAGCCCTTCCCGGCATCGACACCGGGAGCATGAAGGTCACGCCGTTTGCCGAGTACCCGGCCAAGGGCCGTGCCACCGGCGGCGTGCGCTGCCACCGGTTCCGTTCCGGCGAAGACCTGCTGACCCTCGCGTGGGTCGGCAATGGGCCCGTGCGAGCGTGCAGCTCGTCTGGCGTACCCGTGCCCCTGCCGACGGAGCTCGGCAAGCGCGATGCCACCGGAGTCCCGGTCGCCGCGCCGGTGAGCCACGTGGCCGGCAGCCTGTGAGCGAGTCATGTTCGTCGCAATCGGCGTCGATCGGCGAGCCAATCGCCGGGACGGCTCCCGAGGCCCAGGCGTGGGTCGTCATCGAGCAGCCCGGCCCGTGGGGACGTCAAGCACTCCTGGACAGCCACCTTGATCCGACGCTCGGCCGCTTGCTCGTCGAGGCCGCGGCCGGCACCGGCACGACGATCCTCCTTGCGCGACACCCGGACCGCCTTGAGCGATCAGGGGCCGCGGAGGGCCCTGGCGGCCTCGTGCGCAATGTCTGGGTCGCCCACACAGCCCCGGGCGATACGCGCATGCGCCACGGTGTCACGTCCGATATCGACGCGATCGTCACCTGGGATTTCGCAGCTCTCGCGCAGGGAATCCTGCCTGCCTTCGGCACTGCGACGCGAGAACCTGTCCTGTTCATCTGCACCCACAGCGGCCGCGACCAGTGCTGCGCCATCGGGGGCCGCGCGCTCCTCACCGCTACCCTCGACGGTCTTGACCAGCACGACCGGGCGACCGTGTGGGAGTCGAGCCACATTGGGGGCCACCGATTCGCGCCGACAGCCCTGAGCCTTCCGGCCGGCACGGTTTTCGGACGACTCAGCCCCGGCGATATCGATCGGATTCGAGCCGATGAATCTGCCCGGATCGTCGCCCCGGCCAACGTTCGCGGGCGCTCAGCATTCCCGCAGCCACTTCAGGCAGCCGAGATCGCCGTGCGAGTGGCGGCCGATGTGATCGACCGCGATGTCCTTGACGTGCTCTGGGTTCGCGACGGACGGGCGATGCCGGTTCGCCCCGGGCACCCGACCCCGACCGCGACGGCGCTCCTGGCGGAAGTACGCCATGTCGACGGCCGGGCCTGGCATGTGAGCCTTCGACGTCACGAACTCGCAGCGACCCGGGCCGAATCGTGCGGCGGTGAGCAAGTGTCGGCCCACGCCTGGCGGGCTGAGGGCGTCAGTGCATGTCGCCCATGGGCCTAGCCCCTCGAGGCTGCCAGCAGTGCGTCGGTGTCGTGAATCGTCGTGCGAGGGCGGCCCGCTGACTGCCCGAGGGCGCGCTCAGCCTCATCGATAGAACGCCAGCCCTGCGTTGTCACGACGTCGTTCGCGTGCTCCGCAAGCCACTGATCGAATTGCTCCGCACTGGCGTTCCCCGGCTTGGGCAATGTGCCGTTCTGCACGTCGTCGAGCAGCGATGCGACCGTGGCAGCAGCGTCCTTCTTGTTCGTGCCGATGATGCCCGTGGGGCCACGCTTGATCCAGCCCGCAACGTATTCGCCGGGCACCGACGCGCCATCGCGCTGCACTCGCCCGTCCGCATTCGGAATCACTCCGCGACGCTCGTCGAACGGGACCTCATCCAGGGCAGTACCGCGATACCCGACGCTCCGCACGACGAGATCCGCCGGAATGGTCGTGAGCACCCCGGTGCCCGTCACGCCACCTGAACCGTCCAACGCCGTCCGCTCCACGACGACCTCACGAACCCGATCGTCACCCCGCAGTTCCACTGGCCTGGCGAGGAAATGCACATGTACCCGCCTCGGCTTGCCCGTCTGCTCGCGCCTTGACCATTCGCGGATGACCTCGACATTGCGGGCGATCGCCTTGTCGGTCGCGATGGCCTGCTCGCTTGCCTCGTCGAAGGCGAGATCGGCCGGATCGACGACGACATCCGCCTCGAGGAGTTCGCCGAGCTCCTTGAGCTCTTTGGTCGTGAAGGTCGCCTGAGCGGGGCCCCGGCGCCCGAGCAGGTGGATGTCTGTCAGATTGGATGCCCTCAGCGTCTCCAGGACGTGCTGCGGCATGTCGGTGTGATCGAGCTCGCCGACGGTCTTCGCCAGGACGCGGGTGACGTCGATTGCCACGTTGCCGACACCGACCACCACGGCCGATGTCGCCGTCGGCAGCAGCCGCTCGAAGGTCGCGCGATCGGCATCCGGATGCCCGCAATACCAGGCGACGAAATCGGTCGCGGCAATGCTGCCGTCGAGGTCCTCCCCCGGGATGTCGAGTCGGCGATCCCGGGAGGCTCCGTAGGTCAGGACGATGGCGTCGAAGTAGTCGTGCAGGGACGCCATCGAGATGTCCCGTCCGACCTCGAGGTTGCCGATGAAGCGAACACCGGGCTTGTCGAGGGTCTTGTCGAGCGTGTCTCGAACGGAGCGGATGCTCAGGTGATCGGGGGCCACGCCGTAGCGGACGAGGCCAAAGGGAACCGGGAGCCGGTCGATGACGTCAACCGAGACCGGGATCGCGGTCTGATTCACCAACGCGTCGGCGGCGTACATACCGGACGGCCCCGACCCGATGACGGCAACACGCAGGGGACGGTCCATGGCTCACTCCTAGGGTTCACGACCAGCCGAAAACG
>WLND01000302.1 GCA_009726075.1 Actinomycetota bacterium | reverse complement strand
GCCGCACGGCCTACGCCACGGCGACAGGCGAGGCAGCCTCAGCGCCCGCCGGTGCGCCGCCCGCCGACACCAACGCCGAGTTCCAGTCGCTCACCGCCGCCGGCGGCCTGCGGCTCACCATCAACGACGTGATCATCAAGACGATGATGATGTTCGCCGTCGTCGTGATCTTCGCCGTGGTGGGCTGGAACCTCTTCAACTCGATGCCGGTCATCCTGCTGCCGGCCCTCATCGTGGCGACCGTCCTCGGTTTCGTGAACGCGCTGAAGAAGTCGGTCTCCCCGCCGCTGATGCTGCTGTACGCCGTGTTCGAGGGCGTGATGCTCGGGGGCATCAGCAACTTCTACGACGCCTACGCGCAGGGCTCCGAGTACAACGGCATCGTGCTCCAGGCCGTCGTAGCGACCATGACCACCTTCGCCGTCATGCTCACCCTCTACCTGACCGGCGCGGTCAAGGTGAACAAGAAGTTCCAGAGCATCATGATGGTCGCGGTGGTCTCGTACCTCATCATCGGCGTGGCATCCTTCATCGCCGCGATGTTTGGCGTTGGCGATGGCTGGGGCTTCTACGGTGTCGGCACCCTCGGCCTGGCGATCTGCGTCTTCGGCGTCCTCATCGCAGCCTTCTTCCTCATGCTCGACTTCGAGGCCATCAAGCAGGGCATCGCGATGGGCGCCCCTGAGCGCGAGTCGTGGCGCATGGCGTTCGGCCTGCTCGTCACCCTGGTCTGGATCTACCTCGAGTTCCTCCGCCTGCTGGCGATCTTCACCCGCAACTAGCGCGAAACCGCCGCATTCGCGGCTCCGTTCGTCCACACGCACCTCGGATGTCGATGAGGTCGCCCCCCGGGGCTGACTCATCGACATTCGGGGTGCGCGTGTGTGTCGGACGATTCCGTGGACGCACCAGGGTGGCTCCTTGCTGGACGAGGCAGCCGGCCGGCGCAGCGACGGCTCGGTACCTTGACGACCGGCTCAGGGCAGACTGCGGCGCAGGTCGGCCAGGAGCGCTGTTGCTGCCGCGTACTGCTCATCGCTCGGCTGCCCAGCCGCGAAGTCGTGCCCGATGACCGCGAGTTGGTCGCCCGCGGCGTGGTCGGCGATGCGCGGGAGGTCGTGGGCGCCAGCGTTGCCGGCGGTCAGGGCCAGCAGTGCCTGCGAGGCGGCGAAGGCACGATCGGCCGGGTCGGCCAGCCGCGAAACGAGCATGCCGCGGAGCCGGTCGACGACTCGGTCGAGTTCGCGCTCGAACCCCTCGGCCGGGGACCGATCGGCGACCTCAGGCACGCTGGGCCTTCGTGCGCAGGAACAGTCTGATCTGCTCGCGGGCCCGGTCGCGAATCTCGGGGCCGTGCGTGAAGGCGGCCACGTCGAACTCGAGGTCGGCGAGGACGCCGGCGGTGGCCTTGCTCTGGTCGAAGGAGGTGCAGAAGGCGGCCAGCGGCCAGCTGCGACGCGAGGCGATGTTGAAGATCGAATCGCCGGTAATGAGGACGCCCGACGACTCGTGCATCAGCGACACGTGTCCGGGGGTGTGCCCCGGGGTGTGGATCACGCGCAGGCCGCCAGCCGCGTCCACGACGTCCCCGTCCTGCAACTCCTTGGCCACGGGAACCACGCCGAAGCCACTCTCGGGCATGCGCTGGAAGAGGCGTCCACTCGTGGTGCTGATGTCGCGAGGCGGGGCCGTGCCGGTGCGCAGGTACTCGGCGTCGGCCTCGTGGGCCTCGACTCCTTCGACGCCGGTCGAGTCGACCATGGCAGCGGCTCCGCCGGCATGGTCGGGGTGAGCGTGGGTCAGGACGATGCGCGTGACGTCGCGCGGGTGTCTGCCGATGTGGGCGAGCCCAGCGACGATCTTGGCCGGGGCTCGCTTCAGGCCGCAGTCGATCAGGGTGACCGCTCCGTCGTCGTCGAGGAGGGCGAAGGAGTTGATGAAGCTGCCCATGGTCGGAATGCGGAAGACGCCTTGGGCAAGTTCGACTGCGGGGGCTGCCATGGATCCAGCGTAGGAGGTCCTAGGGTCAGGATGTGGATATCTATGAGTCGGTCCTGGACCTCATCGGCAATACCCCGCTCGTGCGGCTGCACGCGGTGACCCATGGTGTGGTGTCAGATCCTGGCCCGCTCATGCTCGCAAAGGTCGAGTACTTCAATCCGGGCGGTTCGGTGAAGGACCGCATTGCCGTGCGGATGATCGACGCGGCCGAGGCCGACGGCTCGCTCAAGCCCGGCGGCACCATCGTCGAGCCCACGAGCGGCAATACCGGCGTGGGCCTTGCGCTCGTCGCCCAGCAGCGGGGCTACCGGTGCGTGTTCGTGTGCCCCGACAAGGTGAGCGAGGACAAGCGCAACGTTCTCAAGGCCTACGGCGCCGACGTCGTCGTCTGCCCGACCGCTGTCGACCCCGAGGACCCGCGCTCCTACTACTCGGTGAGCGATCGGCTGGCCCGCGAGATCCCGAGCGCCTGGAAGCCCGACCAGTACTCCAACTTGAACAATCCGCGCTCGCACTACGAGACCACCGGCCCCGAGATCTGGAAGCAGACCGACGGCCGCGTCACGCACTTCATCGCCGGCGTCGGCACTGGCGGCACCATCTCGGGCACCGGGCGATACCTCAAGGAGATGAGCAACGGCGCCGTGCGCGTCATCGGCGCTGACCCCGAGGGCTCGGTCTACTCGGGCGGCACCGGGCGCCCGTACCTCGTCGAGGGTGTCGGCGAGGACTTCTGGCCGACCGCCTACGACCAGACAGTGTGCGACGAGATCATCGCGGTGTCCGACAAGGATTCGTTCGACATGACCCGGCGCCTGGCGCGCGAGGAGGGCCTGCTCGTCGGCGGATCATGCGGCATGGCCATGGTCGCGGCGCTGCGCGTGGCGGCCACGGCTGGCCCAGACGCCGTCATCGTCGTCCTCCTCCCCGACAGCGGCCGCGGCTACCTCTCGAAGGTCTTCAACGACGAGTGGATGAGCGCCTACGGCTTCCTTCAGGCCGATACCGAGCGCACCGTCGGCGACGTCCTGCTCGGCAAGTCGGGTGCCATGCCACGTCTCGTCCACACCCACCCGACCGAGACCGTGCGCGATGCCATCGACATCCTGCGCGAGTACGGCGTCTCGCAGATGCCGGTCGTGCGGGCTGAGCCACCGGTCATGGCGGCCGAGGTCGTCGGAGCCGTCGTCGAGCGCGACCTGCTCGATGCCCTCTTCTCCGGCAAGGCGCAATTGGCCGATCCGGTCTCGGCCCACATGTCGGCAGCGCTGCCGATGATCGGCGCGGGGGAGCCGATCAAGGTTGCGGTGGCTGCGCTCGAGGCCGCAGATGCAGCGGTGGTGGTCGACGACGGCAAGCCGACCGGAGTTATCACGCGCCAGGACGTGCTCGGCTACCTCTCGAAGTAGCCGGGTTGGCTAGCCGGTGAGCGCAGGCAGGGCCAGCCCGGTGTTCGCGTGGCATCGGTAGCCATTCGGCACCTTGTAGAGGTATTGCTGGTGGTGGTCCTCGGCGAGGTAGTACTCGAAGTCCGAGGCCGGGGCGATCTGGGTGGTGATGTCGCCGTAGCCGCGATCGGTGATCACCG
>WLND01000301.1 GCA_009726075.1 Actinomycetota bacterium | reverse complement strand
GGGTGCGGGTCGTCGGCTTGGTGCGGGGCTTGGCCCGCTTCGACGGCGCACTCTCGGTACGCGTGCTGTTCGGATACGCCTCGGCGCGACGCTCTGCGCGAGCCGGACGATCCGCGTACACAGGCGCCTCAGCGCGCGCTGGGCGTGCCGGGCGCTCGGGACGGCTGAAGCCCTCCGTACGAGCCGGACGATCCGAACGCTCCGGACGGCTGAAGCCCTCCGCACGAGCCGGACGATCCGAACGCTCCGGACGGCTGAAGCCCTCCGCACGAGCCGGACGATCCGAACGGCCCTGTCCACCGAAACGGCTTGAGCCGCCCGGGCGACTCGAACCACCAGCGGTCCGGCCGGTGCGGTTGAACTCCCGCTTCGGCGCGCGCTCCTTCGGCGGGTACCAGGCGATGCCCGAGGGCTCGCGCGCACCGGTGACCTCAACGAGGTGCTCGTCGCCTGGGCGAATCCGCTTCACGGTCGGCTGAACGCCGGCACGGCCGGTAAGGGCCGAAACCTGCCGCTGCTGCTTGGGCGATGCGAGGGTGACAACGGTGCCGGACTCCCCTGCACGCGCGGTGCGGCCTGCACGGTGCAGGTAGTCCTTCGCGTCGTTCGGCGCATCGACGTGGACGACGAGCGAGATGCCATCAACGTGGATTCCGCGAGCGGCGACGTCGGTAGCGACGAGCGCCGGCGTGATGCCATCGCGGAAGGCAGCGAGGGTGCGGGTGCGGACCGCCTGGGTCTTGCCGCCATGGAGCGCCCCGGCTGCGATGCCCTTGGAGGTCAGTTGGTCGGTCAGGCGGTCGACGCCGGCCTGGGTGCGCACGAAGAAGATGGTGCGCCCCTCACGTGCGCCGATCTGCGCCGTCACCTCTTCCTTGTCGCCCGGGTGGACGATGAGGACGTGGTGATCCATGGTCTCGACAGAGGCCTGAGCAGGCGCCAGCGAATGGCGAGCGGGATCCTTCATATAGGCCTTGATGAGCGCGTCGACGTCGCCGTCGAGCGTTGCGCTGAACAGCAATCGCTGGCTGCGTGCCCGGGTCTGGTCGAGCAGTTCGCGGACGATCGGCATGAAGCCCATGTCGGCCATCTGGTCAGCCTCGTCCAGCACCGTGATCGACACCTCGGAGAGGTCGACTGCACGACGATCGACGAGGTCCTTGAGCCGACCCGGAGTCGCAACGAGGATGTGGACGCCGCGGTCGAGGGCCTGGATCTGCTTGATATAGGGCATACCGCCAACGATCAGGCGGATGCGAAGGCCGCATGCGTCCGCGAGCGGCGCAAGGCCATCGCTGACCTGCATTGCGAGTTCACGGGTCGGCACGAGGATGAGCCCGTCGGGCTGCTGCGGCGTCGCACGACGACCGGCAAGGCGGGTAAGCATTGCAAGGCCGAATGCAAGGGTCTTGCCCGAGCCGGTCTGCGCTCGCGCCAGAACGTCTCGTCCCGCGATTGCGTCCGGAAGGGTTGCGATTTGGATGGCGAACGGCTCATTGATGCCGGTGCGACTGAGCGCCCCGACCAGTGATGCGGGCACGCCAAGGGAGGAAAATGACACAGAACTCACGTTGAATCGTCCAATCGGAGACACATGCGTGTCTCGATTGCGACTCATCTTCAATCGCGATGGTGCCAAGACTCGCGTGCAGGTGCATACGCACCATGGGGATACCGCTGCGGCGCAGCGACACCCTTACGTTACGGGACGAGGGCCGATTCGCGAAATCCACGAAGGCGTATCGTGTCTGGCGTGACAGAAGTCGAGGCGCCTCCGGCACCGGCAAAGGCCAGCCGCAAGAAGACCATCATCACGACCGCCCTTGGCCTTGCGATCATGGTGGCGATCTTCGCCTTTCTGTTTCCGCACCTCTCCGATTACCAGGAGGCGCTGACAAAGCTTGCTGCGATGCCGAACATTTGGATCGCAGCGCTCGTCGTGGCAGGGCTCATCAACATCGGCATCTACCCGCTGACGGTCCCCGCTGCCATTCCGCACGTCGGCTATCGCGCGGCATTCGTGGAGCGCCAGGCCGGATTCCTGGTCAGCAACATCATTCCGGGCGGCGGTGCGATCGCGGTCGGCACTCAGTACGCCATCCTTGCCCGCTATGGCGTCAGCACCGCGTCGGCGGCTGCGGCCGTCTCCGCGGATGCCGTCTGGACTTACCTCCTTACCCTCGGATTCCCGTCAATCGCAGTCGTTCTCCTGGTCATTGAGGGACGTTCCACCGCAGGATTCGCCCTCGCCGCGGCCATCGGGCTCGTCGTGGTCATCATCTCCCTCATCGTCATCGTCATCACCCTCCGCAGCGAGGACGGCGCGCTGCGGGTCGCCCGTTTTTCGCAGCGACCCGTCACCGCAGTGATGAAGCGCTTCAAGCGCCCCGCCCCCGACCTGTCATCGATGCTGCTCGATTTCCACCATCACGCCTCGACCATGGTGGCCACGCGCTGGCGGCAGTTGACCATCACGAATCTCGCGGCCCAATTGGCCCCGATGCTCGTGCTGCTCTGCGCACTCGCCGGCCTCGGAGCATTCCCCGACCCGCTCACGCTCGTCGAGGTCTTCGCCGCGTACTCGATTGCGTTGCTGCTCACCAGCTTCCCGATCACTCCCGGCGGCCTTGGCACCGTCGATGCGGCACTTGTCGCCCTGCTCGTCGCTTTCGGCGTCGACTCATCAACGGCCATCGCCGCCGACCTGGTGTGGCGCATCGTATGGTTCCTGCCGCAACTGCTCGTCGGGCTCGGGGCAATGGGCATCTACTGGTGGGATAGGAGGCAGGATGCTCGTCGAAGTCTGGTCTGACGTCGTTTGTCCTTGGTGCTACATCGGAAAGCGCCGGCTTGAGGAGGCGCTCGAGTCCTTCCCAGGGCGCGAGGACGTCACTATCGTCCACCGAGCTTTTCAACTCGATCCCACTGCGCGTTCTGAGGGCCGCCGAACGGTCGACGTCATCTCGGAGAAGTACCGCACCGATGCAATTGCCACAGCCGCCATGCTTGAGAACGTCACTGAGGTGGCGTCCACCGTCGGGCTTTCGTACCAACTTGGCGGGACCCTGAGCGGCAATACGGCCAATGCTCACCGGCTTTTGCTCTGGGCGCAGGGCCTCGGCTCGGCTCAGCCCTTGCTCGAATCCCTGTATTCGGGCTATTTCGAGCAGGGGCTGAACATCTTCTCGATTGATGATCTCGTTGCTTTCGCTGAGCGCGCTGGGCTCGACCCTGACGCCGCGCGAGCCATGCTCGGCACCGACGAGTTCGTCTCCGACGTCGCAGCCGACCAGGCCCTGGCCGCTCAGTTCGGCGCAAACGGTGTGCCCTTCTTCGTCTTCGACCGCGCGTACGGCATCTCGGGGGCGCAACCGCTCCAGGTCTTCGTCGACACGCTGGCCAAGGCGGCCCAGGGCGCCTCCGAGTGAGCGCCCGCATCTGGCTGGTGCGGCATGGCGAGACCGAGTGGAGCCGCGAAGGCAGGCATACCGGGCGCACCGACATCCTGCTGACAGCGGAGGGCGAGAGTCAGGCAACCGCTGCCGGCGGCCGGCTCACGGCCAAGCCCGGCCTGGTGCTGTGCAGCCCGTT
>WLND01000300.1 GCA_009726075.1 Actinomycetota bacterium | reverse complement strand
TCGGTTCTCGGCGTACAGGACAAACGTGGTTCCTCCGGAGGTGGGGGCGGCGCTGGCTGCAGGTGCGATGAGTACGGTTGATGCGGCAACAGCGAGGCAGACACGTATTGCGGTCTTGAGCACTTGGAATTCCGTTCATTGAAGGAGTCACGAACCTCTCTGAGGCTATCGGACGAGGGCGCGGGTGTGTGCCTATGCAGGGCGAACATCGGTATGGACGACGTCGTCGCCCTTGAACAGCAGCGGCTCGTCACTGGATTTGGCGAGCGCGTACGAGAAGCAGTCACCGAAGTTCAGGCGTGCTCCGCTTCCGCTTCCGCGGCCGAAGTCGCGGTAGGCCTGCCGTGCGATGAGGGCCTGTTCGTAGGTGACCGATTCGACGGTCACGCCTGAGTCGGTAATCAGGTCGTCGAAGAGCCGGGTCGTGACGGGGTCACGCCTTGAGTCCACGACGATGCATCGACGATCATCGAGGAAGCCCTCGTTCGTCGTAGAGATCTTCAGTCACGCTCCAGAGGGACCGCCCCGGGTTGGTGCGAATCTGCTCGGTGAATCGATCGGCGATCTCGTGAATCCTTGCGCGCCGCTGTTTGGCCGCCACTTCGGCTCGGCGACGTGCGAGAGCCTCTCGCAGGGACATGGTGACGGCGTTCGTCACGGTCGTGTGCTGCCTTCCTACTGATGGTCATGGTCATGGCTCAATGTTCGACCACGGTATTGCTCGCGTCTACCGTCGATGCCGTCGCTCATCGTCACGCGGTCCTGAGCCCCGGACGCTCCGGGGCGCTCAACGCCATGGCGATGAGCGTCGACGGGTTGCGCGTCACTGAGGCAATTGCCGCTCGTCACCAAGGCCCGCGGCGATGGCGTCGCGATATGCGGTCACTGAGCGGTCTAGGTCGGCTGCGATCGACCCTATATGCGCCTGCGCCGCAAGGGAATCGCGCCCCTCGCCGGACTGATCCGCCGACGATCCCTCGAGGGTGAAGAGCGCATAGGTGGTCGCCGTGAGGGCGGCAAGTTCGCGAGCCCCCGATGCGAACACCATGGCGAGTTCGACGGGCCGGCCGCGATGGCCCGGCTCCAGCAGAACCCCGGTGACCGTCGGCTCAAGCTGGATGAGGGCACGTCGGGATTCGGCAACGTCCGCATCAAGGGCCGAGTCGTCGACGCTGCCGCGATCCTCCGATCGTCGCATGACATCGGAGCGCCACCGGGTGAGCGCCATGACCAGGGCCTCGACCTGCGCGGGGGCCACTGACCGCGACCACCCGGGAATCGCCAGGAGCACGAGGATCGCGATGAGCGCCCCGACGACGGTCGCGACGAAGCGGGCGGCGAACACGTCGTCGACTGGATTGGTCGCAAAGTCCAGGAGCAGGATCGTCCCCGCGAGGCCGAAGCTCGCGATGACGTAGTTGCCGAAGAACCACCGGAAGGTCACGGCCGCCAGGACGATGAGAATGGCGAGCATCGCCCATTGCGAGGTTCCGAGGATGAGGAGAAGTGCGGGCAGGGCCGCGACCGCGGTGAAATTGCCGACCAGTCGATTGACGCCTCTGACGAGGGTGAATGACCAGTCGGGGCGAAGGACGAACATGACGGTGAGCGGGAGCCAGAACGAGTGACCCATGGGCATGAGCACGGTGATGGCCTCGGCGATGCCGACCCCGATCGCCATGCGCAGGCCGTGCAGCGAGGTCCCGCTGCCGGGCCGCAGGGCCGCAACGAAACGGGTGCCCTGAGCAGGGGCCGATTCCGCGATGCGCGCGGGGCCGGTCAGCGGGGCTTCGTCGGCTGCGGCGTCGACGTCATCGAGCGAGGTGATTGTGCGATGCAGGCGGTCGAGCGCTGCGGCAAGGCCCTCGGCTGTCGCGCCCGAATCGTGGGTCGAAGGGAGTGCCCCGTTGCCGCGGCCAGGGGGCCAGCCGTCCAAACGGTAAGCCTCGCGTTCGAGGCGAAGGCCGACGGCAATGCGGTCATGCTCGCCGGGCCGCTCGAGGGTCATCCACGCGATGACCGCGCGGGTCGCGACGATGGTCGCTGAGAAGGCCGACCGGAGTCGGCGTTCCTGATCTGCAGGAAACCCGGCGCTGCGAAGGACACTGGCGACCGTATCGCTCGCGGCGTGGGCGCGAACGAGCGATGGAATGTCGATGGTCGCGGCGCGAAGCATCTGCGCATCGGCTCGCAGCTTGTTCGCGATCGCGCGGCGAACGAACCACCTGCGCTCCGGCTTCCAGAGGATCAGCCAGCAGAGGGCCTGCGTGACGACTCCGAGTGCGACCCAGCCCGTGACCGCAGGCACCTGGTCCGCGGGGCGCGGGGCACCAGTGAAGATGACCGCGAGTGCGAGGCTGCTGATCCCGATCGTCATGGCGTTCGCGCTGATGCCGGCGCTGGCCCCGAAGACATAGGCGAGGGCGGCAATGCCGACGACGGCCCACCAGGTGCCGCCGATGAGCATGGCCACGGTGACGGTCACGATGCAGACGACGCTGAGGGCGAGCAGCAGGCGCGCGAGCCTGCGGAACGGAAGGGCGGCCTCGACGAGCCCGACCTGCAACGCCCCGAAGCAGGCCGCGATGGTGACGGAGAGGTCGCCGATTGCGATCCCGAGGACGAAGAACGCGACGACGACGAGCACCCTGCGGGCAACGGACGGCCAGGTCGCAGGCGGCAGGGGGGCCACGGCGATGACTCGGCGGAGCACCTCGCGCAGCAGCCACGTTCGCTCAGTCACGGGCACAGCCTCTCGCTTCGGTAAGGCGCCGCGGGTATCGGCCCGGTCCAACTCTGAGGACACGGGCTGACGATGGTGAAGCGCTCGTTGCCGTTGCCCGACGCCGCGAGCGAACGACCGATGTCCGTCGCATCACTGGCCCGGCGGCTGTTCAGACGTCGATGGGCTGGGGATGGCCGACCACACTTCGCTCGAGGTGACGATGAGCTGCGGCCCTTCGCCGGGCTGTCCATCGGCTGCGCCGGGGTCGGAGCCTAGGTCGCTCAGGGTTGCATACGCCCAGCCATTGCGGACATGCTCCTGGCCGCCGTCAACGCGTGCAAGGGCGGGGGGTTCCTCGCCAGCATGGACGGCGATGTTCTCGATCGGGAAGTTCAGGGCCTGGGCCAGCCTGGCGGGGTACTCGTCGAAGGCGATTTGGGGGTTCTTCGAGCAGGTCATGACGACGGTATACGAGTTTCCGGTCTCGGCCGACTCGCTGCTTCGGTCCTCCGTGGACCAGTTGGCTTCGCCGCAGATGCTGTTCGCTGCGCTGATCGCAGCAGCCTTCAGGTCGTCTGGGGCGCCTGCCGATCCGAGTAGCCCGCATCCATTGACGGCGACAGTGGCACAACCGATTGCTGCGACGACGGCGAGGCGCTTCGCGCTGGGCTTCATTCGCGGACTCTACTCGCGAAGCGGCTGTGGGCAGGCTCGCGATTGGGCGTATCCCCGTTGGGTCGCCGGCGTGTGCTAGGCGGATCGCGCCGTGACCGGGTGGCTGTGGACCCACATCGCGGTCGCGCTGGCCGTCGAATCAGCCCTGGACGCTCATCGCACCGGCCGTGCCCGTGGTCCAGGCTGATTCCCCGCCATCGGCCACCGG
>WLND01000030.1 GCA_009726075.1 Actinomycetota bacterium | reverse complement strand
GTCATTGTCGGCGAGCAGCGACCCGATGAACCGCTTTCGCGAGGCCCCCACGAGGACCGGGTAGCCGAGCCCGATCAAGGCGTCCAGTCGCTGGAGCAGGGCCCAGTTGTGGTCGGCGTCCTTCGCGAAGCCCAGGCCCGGGTCGACGATGAGCGCATCGCGCTCGATGCCGGATTCGAGTGCCGCAGCGACGCGCTCGCTGATCTCGGCCACGACCTCGCCGACGACATCGGCGTAGTCGGCCAGCCGGGCCATGCCGGCGCTCTGACCGCGCCAGTGCATCACCACGTAGGGCACTGCCAGCGCCGCGACCGTGCGATACATCTCGTCATCGGCCAGCCCGCCGCTCACGTCGTTGACGATGCAGGCTCCCGCCCGAACGGCCGCCTGCGCCGTGCTCGCTCGCATCGTGTCGATGCTCACCGGGATCCCGGCCGCCACCAGGCCCTCGACCACCGGGAGCACCCGCGACTGCTCCTCATCGGCGCTGACCCGCGATGCGCCGGGTCGAGTCGACTCCCCGCCGATATCGACGATGTCAGCGCCTCGAGTCCGCATAGCGATGCCGTGGGCAACGGCCTCGCTCGCCGCGAAGTGGACCCCGCCGTCGGAAAACGAGTCGGGTGTCACATTGAGGATGCCCATGACCAGGGTTCTGTCAGCCCCCGTGAGCGCCGCGGGCAGGCCCGGCAAGGTCATCGGACGAGCCTCAGCGGCCCTGGATGAGCGACATGGCCTCGGCCCGCGATGCCGGCTCGAGGAAGATCCCGCGTACGGCGCTGGTCACGGTCTTCGAGCCGGGCTTGCGGACCCCGCGCATCGACATGCACAGGTGCTCGGCCTCGATCACGACGATGGCGCCTCGTGGCTCCAGGATGCGGACGAGCGCATCGGCAATCTGCGTCGTGAGCCGCTCCTGCACCTGCGGCCGCCGCGCGAAGACATCGACGAGGCGGGCCAGTTTCGACAGCCCGGTCACCCGGCCGCTCGCGTTGGGGATGTAGCCGATGTTGGCCACCCCATGGAACGGCACGAGGTGGTGCTCGCAGGTGCTGTACATCTCGATGTCGCGCACGATGACCATCTCGCCGTGGCCGATGTCGAAGGTCGTGGTCAGGACGTCCTCCGCGCGGGAGTGGAGCCCGGCGAAGATCTCGCGGTACGCACGGGCCACGCGCGCTGGCGTGTCGCGCAGGCCCTCACGCCCCGGATCCTCGCCCACCGCGATGAGCAGGTCGCGGATGGCACGCTCGACGCCCGCCTCGTCGTACGGGCCGGACGGCCCGTCGTGCGCAAGGGTCACCGTGTTGATGCCGCTCACGATGTCTCGTCGGCCTTCGCATGATGCCCGTTGGACGAATCGGCCTCGATCGGCGGCACATCTGCCACGGTGAGCACTGCGGTGGCGACCGGTCCTCGCTCGTCGGGGCGGCGTCGCGCCGATCCGGTCCAGGCCGGACGGCGCTCGCGCAGGGTCAGGGCCGCGAACACCTCCTCGATCTGGGCCTTGTCGAGGGTCTCCTTGTCGAGGAGTTCGATGACGAGGGCGTCGAGGACGTCACGGTTCATCACGAGGACGTCGTAGGCCTCCTGATGGGCCGACTCGATGAAGGTACGGACCTCCTCATCGATGGCAGCTGCCACCTCCTCGGAGTAGTCGCGGGCGTGGCCCATGTCGCGTCCGAGGAAGACCTCGCCCTGCTCCTGGCCGTACTTGATCGCCCCGAGCCGCTCGGTCATGCCGTACTGGGTCACCATCGCCCGGGCGAGCGCCGTTGCCTTCTCGATGTCATTCGAGGCGCCCGTCGTCGGGTCGTGGAAGATCAGTTCTTCGGCAGCCCGACCACCGAGCATGTAGGCGAGCTGGTTCTGCATCTCACTGCGGGTCGTCGAGTACTTCTCCTGGTCCGGCAGCACCATCGTGTAGCCGAGGGCCCGGCCGCGCGGCAGGATCGTGATCTTGTGCACCGGGTCGTTGCCCGGGAGCGACGCAGCGACCAGCGCGTGGCCCGCCTCGTGGTAGGCCGTGATCTTCTTCTCGTGGTCGTCCATGACCCGGGTGCGCTTCTGCGGCCCGGCAATGACGCGGTCGATCGCCTCGTCGAGGGCCGGGTTGTCGACGAACTGGCCGTTCTGCCGCGCGGTGAGGAGCGCCGCCTCATTCAGGACGTTGGCGAGGTCTGCGCCGGTGAAGCCTGGGGTTCGTCGGGCAACCGCGCGCAGGTCGACATCGGGCGCCATCGGCTTGCCCTGCGCATGGACCGTCAGGATCGCCTCGCGGCCATTGAGGTCGGGGCGGTCGACGGCGATCTGCCGGTCGAATCGGCCCGGGCGCAGCAGGGCCGGGTCCAGGATGTCGGGGCGGTTGGTCGCGGCGATGAGGATGACGTTCTGGCTGACGTCGAAGCCGTCCATCTCGACGAGCATTTGGTTGAGGGTCTGCTCGCGCTCGTCGTGTCCGCCGCCTAGCCCGGCGCCGCGGTGGCGCCCGACCGCATCGATTTCGTCGATGAAGATGATCGCCGGCGCGTTGGCCTTCGCCTGCTCGAAGAGGTCCCGGACCCGGCTGGCGCCGACGCCCACGAACATCTCGACAAAGTCAGAGCCCGAGATCGAGAAGAAGGGCACCCCGGCCTCGCCAGCGACGGCGCGGGCCAGGAGGGTCTTGCCGGTGCCGGGGGGCCCGTAGAGCAGGACGCCCTTGGGAATCTTGGCCCCGACCGCTTGGAATTTCGCCGGCTCCGCGAGGAACTCCTTGATCTCCTGCAGCTCCTCGACCGCTTCGTCGGCCCCTGCGACGTCGGCAAAGGTGGTCTGCGGCATGTCCTTGGAGACCATCTTTGCCTTGGACTTGCCGAAGTTCATGATGCGGTTGCCGCCGCCCTGCATCTGCCCCATGAAGAAGAAGAGCAGGAAGATGATGAGCGCCACCGGCAGCAGGGACACGAGCAGGGTGACGAGCAGGCTCTCGGTGGGGACCACGACGTTGTAGCCGCCGGGCAGGGCCCCGGAATCGGCCTTGGCCTGGAGCATCTCCTGGAGGTTGACGCCCTGGCCGGTGATGTACGAGGTGCGGATCTTCGAGCCGTCCTTCAGGGTCAGCTCGAGGACCTGATCGCGGTCGGTCAGTGTCGCGGTGTCGACGTTGGCCGACTGGATCTCGCTGACCGCCTTGCTCGTGTCGACTTCGGAGGGCGCACCCAAGCCGGAGATGAGACTCGAGCCGAGAAGGACGAAGAGCACAGCCACCACGATCCAGAAGATCGGGCCTTTGACGATCCGCTTGATATCCACCCCTTGAGGGTAGTACGAGTGCGCAAATCAACCCGCCGCGCAAAGCCATGTCCGCGCACAGCGAACCTTGGCATCGCCATCTGGACCCGATTCGGGGCCGGTTGACCGAACACGCACTGCGCCGGGCGCCATTCGTTGATCCTGCCCATCGCGCAAACGACCTATGGCACAGAGCGCACTGGACCTGGGGCTTGGACCCTGCTCGCCCTCCGGTCTGCTATCGAGCGCGGACCACTTTGATCGGCATGGCCTTTGCGCCGAGCTGCGTGAACGATGGCGTGAACGTGACCGTGGACTGACACGTGATCAGCGAGCGGGAGTCGTCAACCGTCAACGTGTATCTCCGGTTCGTCGCACCGGGGATCGGCACGCCGTTACGAAGCCACACGCGAGCGGTCGAGCCCACGATCCACGGGGAAGCGTTCGCACTGGCGCACGTCAACCTTGAGCCGACCGCGGAATTCCCGGTGATCGACGATGACACGAGCCGACCCTTGCCAGTTCCCACCTTCGAGATCCACGACGTGCCCTGCTCAGCGAACCACATCGTCCCGTCGGTGCCCACCGCGATCCCCGCGGGCACGGCGGCGTTGCTCGGAGTGGTGTACTCGGTGACCTCCCCCTTCATGGTGATCCGGCCGATCTTCTCCCCTTGGAACTCGCTGAACCACATCGCGCCATCAGGTCCGGCCGCAATGAGGTACGGGCCGGCCTCGGCCGTCGGAACCCGATACTCGGTGATCGTGCCGTCCATATCGATCCGAGCGACTGCGTTGCCATTCCACTCGGTGAACCACATCGCACCATCCGGTCCTGCTGCGATGCCATCCGGTTGGCTGCCAGGCTTCGGGAGCGCAAACTCGGTAACCGTGCCGTCCATCGTGATCCGACCGATCTTGTTGCCCTGGGATTCGGTGAACCACATCGCGCCGTCCGGACCCGTAGCGATGTCATGCGGGATGGCACTTGGCGTCAAGACCGGGTACTCGGTGACCGTTCCATCCATGGTGATCCGGCCGATCGCATTGCCGTTCCATTCGGTGAACCACATCGCGCCGTCCGGGCCCAGCGCAATCCCCCATGGACCGGCCCCAGCAGTCGGCACCGGGTACTCGGTGACCTTGCCAGCCATGGTGACCCGCCCGATGTTGCCGCCACCCCACTCGGTGAACCACATCGCCCCATCGGGACCCGCCGCAATATCGAAGGGGTTGGCACCTGGTGTGGGAATCGCGAACTGAGCGACCCGGCCATCCATGGCAATCCGGCCGATGCCATTGCCCTGGAGCTCGGTGATCCACATCGCCCCATCAGGACCCGCCGCAATCCCCCACGGTGCCGACCCGGCGAACAGCGCCGGCTTGTAGGTCTCGAACGACCCAACAGCCCTGTCGGGAGCTGCGTGGGCAGCGGGAGCAACGAGTGCGGCCAGCGCCCCCACAAGCGCCACCACGAGCGCGCGACGTTGAACACGGGCGATAGCCGGACGATTCATTTCCGCTCCAAATTCCGAGGTTAGACGTGGAGCGGCCGAAGTCGTCGTGCGTGTCACGGATCCCGACTCGAGTGAGGTTCCACAGTTCATGTGGTTGATCGAAGTCGCAGCAAACCACCAACGCGTTTGAGAAGTCAAGCCCTACCGATGAGGGGCGAAACGACGGTGTTAGCCGCCGTAGACGTGCTTGGCGAGGGTTCCGACGCAGCGCAGGTTTCGGTACTGCTGCGCGTAGTCGAGCCCATAGCCCACGACGAACTCGTTCGGGATGTCGAAACCGACGTACTTCGGGGTGACCTGCACCTTCATCGCCTCCGGCTTTCGCAGCAGCGTGAAGACCTCGACCGACGCCGGCCCGCGCGACGAGAGATTGGTCATCAGCCACGAGAGGGTGAGTCCGGAGTCGAGGATGTCCTCGACGAGGAGGACGTTGCGACCGGCGATATCGCAGTCGAGATCCTTGAGAATCCGGACGACGCCGCTGGACTTCGTGCCGGATCCGTACGACGAAACGGCCATCCAGTCCATGTCGGTGCTGCGGCGAAGCGCCCTCGCCAGATCGGCCATGATCATGATCGCCCCCTTGAGCACCCCGACGAGCAGCAGATCCTTGCCCGCGTAGTCCTCCTCAATGCGCTCGGCCAGTTCGCGGATACGTTCGATGATCTGGTCCTCGGTCAACAGCACATGCTGAAGGTCGTCGGCGATGTCTTCAGGGCGCAAGGCCTACTCCTGGGTCTGGGGGGACGCCCTGGTCCGGGGGGATGGCCAGGGACGTGGAGAGAACGTGCTGCGGAACGACCGTAACCCATCCCCGAATTCGGCCGACCGTGACGCCTCCCGGCAGGCTTGTCCGGCCCTGCCCATGCCACTGCGTCACGAGGTGATCGACGGTGGCGACGTGCTCCATGGTCAGGGCCCCGGGCGGCGATCCCGCATCCACGCACATCCGGCGCAGCACCCGGGTGCGAACCGCCCGCGGCAGTTCGGCCAGGACGCCCGCCTCGATCGCCCCGTCGCGCACGTGGCGCGCGAACTCGACGTCGGCCATGGCGTCGAGCGCGTCGGCGTCGTCCTTGAGGAGCGTCGCCGACCGGGCCAGACCAGCGACCACCCCCGGCCCCAGGGCCTGCTGCAGTTCGTCCATCGCGGCACGCACCCGTACCCGGGCGAACCGAGGCTCGAGATTGTGGGGATCGGTCCACGGATCCTCGCCCAGGGGTGTCAGGACGTCGCGAGCCGAGGCATGGACGACCGCTCGCGGCACGGCGAGCAGGGGCCTGCGCCACAGGCCTGTGCGAGCCGACATCGCCGACAGCGACCTGGCCCCTGAGCCACGGGCGAGGCGCAGCAGCACCGTCTCGGCCTGGTCCTCGCGCGTATGACCGAGCAGGCACGCAACAGCACCCGCGGCCGAGCAGGCCTCGAGCAGCGCGGCGTACCTCGCCTCGCGAGCAGCGGCTTCGGGCCCGCCCGCCGTGCCCACGTCTACGGCCCGAATGGTCACCGGGTCGAGCCCGAGCCTGGCGCACACCGACGCAGCGTGGGCGGCAACGCCAGCCGAAGCCGCCTGCAGTTGGTGGTCCACGATCACGGCGCCCGCGCGCCACCCCCTGCGCTGCCCCACGAACGACGCCGCTGCCGCGAGGGCCAGCGAATCGGGGCCGCCTGAGCAGGCAACGAGCACCAACCGCCCCGCTTCGACATCGTCAAGCGCCCTGCCGACGGCCTCGCGCACCGACAGGGTCGCGCGCTCAGCCACGGCGGGTCAGCCGGCCATCCGGCTCAGCCACAGCTGCGGATCCCTGATCTCGGCACGCGTGGGCAGGGTGCTGGGCGAGGCCCAGACTCCGTTGAACCCGGCCATGCCGATCTCGCCGGTGACATGGCGGACGAATGCCGCTCCCTCGGTGTACTGGCGCAACTTCGCGTCCATGCCCAGGACCTTGCGGGCCAGGCCGTCGATAGCCGACGGGCTCTGGCGGCGCTCGGTGAATCGAGTGCGGATGAGCTCGACGCTCGGGATGATCTGCGGGCCGACATCGTCCATCACGACATCGGCATGGCCCTCGAGGAGCGACATGAGGCCGGTGATCCGGTCGAAGACGGCACGCTGCTCCGGGCTTTGGATGGCCTCGATGATCGACTCCCGAGGTCCCGTCGAGGACGAAGACGAGGACGAGGACGAGGGCACGACGGACCGGACCGCCTGAGCCACGGCCTTGACCACCTGCCCGATGCCAACCTCGGACACCTCCAGGAACTCCGCGACAAGCGAGGCGAGATAGTCGGCGAGCCACGGCACGGCCCCGAACTGCACGCGATGGGTCTCCTCGTGCAGGCAGACCCAGAGCCTGAAGTCGCGGGACGGAACCTGCAGCTGGCGCTCGACGTTGACGATGGTCGGCGCGACGAGCAGAAGCCGCCCGCGCTCGCCCGGCGGGGTGAACACCTCGTACTGCCCGAGCACCTTGCCCGAAAGCCACGCGAGGACCGCACCGACCTGCAGGGCCGTGCCTCGCGAACCGAGGTCGCGGATGAGCGCTGGTGGCTCGGTCTCGTCGAGGCGCTCGAGCAGCGGGGTCATGGCAATGCGCATGCCCGCGACATTCGAGGCAATCCAGGCCGGACGATCGACGACCATGGCGCCGCCATCGCCCGCGACCTCGAGCCCGGTGACCCGCCGGACGGGCTCGACCGCCTCTGCAGCGAGATCACGCAGCATCAGGACGGCATCGCGGGCCTGGGCCCGGGGCAGCTCTGGGCCGCGCGGCGCGAGTCTGCTCGCGGTCGCGACGGCCAGGTTCCAGTCGATCGAGTCGCTCATCGGGTCAGCGGGCGTCCATCGGTGCGTCAGGCGCCGGCGGGCGGCAGGCAACAGCGGTCGCCTCGCCGTCCAGGCGCCAGTCGCCCGCTGCAAAGGGGATCAGGGCAACATCGCCGCGCGCCACCTCGAACGAGGCCGCATCGGAGTGGATGACGCCGCTTCCCCCGAGGACGAGGACGATGGCAAACCCCGCGTCGACGCCGACCGGACCGGCCGATGAGTCGAGGCGGTGGGCGCGGAAGTAGGGGTCGGCCTGGGCCGGCATCACGGACGCCAGCCCCGCCGCACTGATGCGGTCGTGGGTGACCACGAGTCGATCAAGGTCGGAGTCGGAGACGCCTGCGAGATCGACGGCCTGCAGAGCGGTCTCAAATCCGAGGTCGAGGTGGCCGTCCTTCGCGCCGTCGACGGCGAAGTCCTGCCACTCGAGCAGGATCGACAGGTCGGTGGGCTCCTGAAGCTCGAGGACGAAGACGCCCTCCTGCACGGTGTGCGGGAGCCCGGCGGGCACGAGCATGGCGTCACCCGGGCGCACGACGCGGGTGCGCAGGGCGCTGAGCAGTGCCGCGCTGTCGCGGTCGCGCACCCAATCGTCGACCTGCTGCAGCGTCATCGTGTCCTTGAACCCGACCCCGACCTCTGCGCCCTCGGGGGCCTCGAGGACGTACCACGCCTCGGTCTTGCCGTGGGCGAGCCCGAGGTGGGTCTTGGCGAACGATCGATTGGGATGGAGGTGAACCGGGAGCCGCTGATCGAGGTCGAGGAGCTTGACGAGCACCTCGGTGCTCGAGCCGTAGCGCGCGACATGGGCCTCGCCGAGCCACGCCACGGGGTCGTCGTCGATCGCCGCGACAAGCAGGCGCCCATCGGGCAGCGTGCTGAAACCCTGGGGTGCCTGACCGAATCGCGCAGTGGTCGAACCGATCCACTCCTCCGGCCGCTGCGGACCCCCCGGGCCCCGGCGAAGCTTTCCGATGCGGTCGCCGCCCCGGTAGAAGTGGTCGAACTGGTTGACCGGCAGCAGGACCGGCACGGCGGTTTCAGACATCAGGAGCACCCACATTTCGATAGTCGAGACGCGAATTCATCGACGGCCAGTCGCGCACCGTCCAGCGAACGAACATTATTTGCCATGACGGCGAAGACAAGGACGCGACCATCCACGTCTTTGACGGTACCGGCAAGAGCCACCACGCCGCTCAGCGTGCCGGTCTTCGCCCGGACATATCCTGCGGCCGAGGCACTCAGGCCCTTGCCATAACGGTCAGCAAGAGTGCCGGTGAAACCCGAGACCGGCAGCCCCGGGCCGATCGGCCAAAGGGCCGGCTCAGTCTGCCTGGAGACGTGATCGAGTACTCCGACGAGGGTCAGCGCCGGCACCCTGTCTCGTCCGGAGAGCCCGCTTCCGTCGACAATCGACAGCCCCTTGGTCACGAGCCCAAGTTCGGCCGCCGTTTTCTCGACGCCGGCCGCCCCGGTGGCGAACGTCGCCTTGCCGGAGACCTTGCCGCCGACGAGGTGTCCGAGGGCCTCGCCAAGGTCGTTCTCGGAGTCGGTGAGGAGCCGCTCGACGAGGTCGCCGATGGTCGCGGACTCGACTCGACCGATCTCCGTCGCGTCCTTCGGCGCCTTGCCTTTGCGTACCGAGGTGACAGTCACGCCACGCTTGTCCAGCAGCCCGGCGAACACCTGCGCGGCCTGCCTGGCGGGGTTGGCGACGCGTGACAGCGCATTTGGACGCACCCGGCCCTGATCGACCATGAGCGCCGTGACGGGGGCAACGACGCCTGCTGCCGGGAACGACGCCGGCCAACCCGGGCCCAGCTCGGGCCCGGAGAACAGCGAATCGTCGTAGGCGAGCCGCACAGGAGTGCCCACCACCTGCTTGGACACCTGGTCGGCAAGGTCGGCAAGCGTGGCCGCCTCGACGCCCTTGCGCTTGGTGCGCGCCAGCGTGGCGTCGCCCCCACCGACCAGGGTGATCGAGTCGCCAGTGGCCACGACCGTGGTCGC
>WLND01000003.1 GCA_009726075.1 Actinomycetota bacterium | reverse complement strand
GGCACGGCACGAACAATGCGACGAGGTTGCTCGAGCAGGCGGTGCCAACGGCGCGAAACGCCCTTGGCCGACCTGACCTACGAGCGAGTTCCCCGTAGGTATCGACGGAGCCCGCGGGGATGGTGCGCATGTGGGTCCAGACCTCGCGCTGGAAGGGGCCCCCGGGCTGCCACACGGAGATCTCCTCCAGAGCAGCGAACTCGCCGCCTAGGTATCGACCGACAATGCGGGCAACCGGCTCGAGCTCTCCGCGAACCGGGGCGCACCAATCGCCGGGAATCCGACCCATCGCATCCTCGACGCCGCGATATGTCGCGGCCACGACTGCTCCATAGGCCTGCTCGCCGCGATCGCCAACCACGGTCGAGTCGGTCACGATCGTCAGCGCGTCTCCGAGCACGTCGAAGTCGGCGTACTGAAGCACCCGTCCGCTACCGCTTGATCAGCATGTCGGCGACGAGGAAGGCCAACTCCAGGCTCTGCTCACGGTTCAGCCGAGGGTCGCACGCCGTCTCGTAGCGATCGCCCAGGTTGCCCTCGAGGACGCCGCCGGTGCCGCCGACGCACTCGGTGACGTCGTCGCCGGTGAGCTCGATGTGAATGCCACCCGGGAAGGTTCCGAGATTGCGGTGGACCTCAAAGAAGCCGAGCACCTCGTCGATGACGTCGTCGAACAGTCGTGTCTTGTGGCCGGTGGTGGCCTCACGAGTATTGCCGTGCATGGGGTCGCACACCCACACGACGGGCACCCCGCATGCATCGACCTTCTGCACGATGCCCGGCAGGACGTCGCGGACGGCCCCGGCACCCATGCGCGTGATGAGGGTCAACCGGCCCGGGACTCGTTCGGGGTTCAGGATCTCGGCGAGCTCGGCGATCTCGTCGGGCGAGGCCGTCGGCCCGACTTTCACGCCGATCGGATTGCGGATCCTGGAGGCGAAATCGACATGCGCCGCATCGAGCTGTCGCGTCCGCTCGCCAATCCACAGGAAGTGGCCCGAGACGTCGTACGGAAGGCCGGTGCGCGAGTCGATGCGAGTGAGGGCCCGTTCGTAATCGATCGACAGGGCCTCGTGCGCTGCGTAGAACTCGACGCGCTGGAACTCATCCGGGTTGGCGCCGCATGCATGCATGAAGGAGAGCGCGCGATCAATGTCGCCGGCCATCTGCTCATAGCGTTGGCCCGCAAGGGAATCGCGCACGAAGTCCTGGTTCCAGGCATGCACCTGCCGGAGGTCTGCGTACCCCCCCTGCGTGAACGCCCGGACGAGGTTGAGGGCCGCTGCAGACGCGTGGTACGCCCGAACGAGCCGCTGGGCGTCTGGACGACGGAGCGCAGCATCGAATTCGATGGCGTTGACGGCGTCGCCGAGGTAGGAGGTCATCTCGACGCCGTCACGCGTTTCTACGGACTTGCTGCGCGGCTTGAAGTACTGCCCCGCGAGCCGACCGACCTTCACGACGGGCAAGGACGCCGCGTAGGTGAGAATCACCGACATCTGGAGCACGGTCTGCAGACGCGCCCGAATCGAATCGGCGGTGTTCGCCTCGAAGGTCTCGGCGCAGTCCCCGCCCATGAGCACGAACGCCTTGCCCTCCGAGGCAGCGGCGAGCCGCTGCCTCAACTGGTCGCACTCGCCCGCGAACACCAGAGGCGGCAGAACACGAAGTTCGGCGACGGCGCGCTCGAGCTCCTGCTGATCGGGCCACGGGGGCTGTTGCAGCGCGGGTAGGTCGGGCCAGGTGATCGCTCGTGCAGGAGCGGGGGGCATCGATGCGGTCATGGGGTAAGGGTAAGGGAGGAATCAGCCGAAGAAGCTCGACGCCTCTTCGTACCGTGCCATCGGCACGGTCTTGAGCACTCCCGTTGCCTCCTCGAGGGGCACTCTGACGATGTCGGTGCCCTGCAGGGCGACCATCGTTCCCCACGCCTGATCCTTGACGGACGTGACCGCGTTGAGGCCGAAACGCGTGGCCAGCACGCGATCGAACGCCGTCGGCGACCCCCCGCGCTGGATGTGGCCCAGGACCGTCGTGCGGGCCTCGTGCCCCGTGACGTCCTCAATCTTCGCTGCGAGCCACTCGCCGATCCCCGAGAGCTTCACGTGGCCGAAGGCATCGAGGGTGGCGTCCTTCGTGATGAGCGTGCCGTCCTTAGGAAGGGCACCCTCCGCAACGCAGAGGATCGGGGCATAGCTCGCCTTGAATCGCGACTCGACCCATCCGATGACCTCGTCGAGGTCGAACGGCACCTCCGGGATGAGGATGCCGTTGGCTCCGCCGGCCATGCCCGAGTGCAGGGCAATCCAGCCGGCATGGCGGCCCATGACCTCGCAGATGAGGATCCGGTGGTGGGATTCGGCGGTGGTGTGGAGTCGGTCGATTGCCTCGCTCGCCACGGTGACCGCGGTATCGAAGCCGAAGGTGAAATCGGTGGCCGAGAGGTCGTTGTCGATGGTCTTCGGGACGCCAATGACGTTGAAGCCGTGCTCGGTCAGCTTGGTCGCGACCCCGAGGGTGTCCTCGCCGCCGATCGCGATGAGCGCGTCGATGCCGAGCGACTCGAGGTTCTTCTCGATCTGCTCGATGCCGCCCTCGACCTTGAAGGGATTCGTCCGTGACGAGCCCAGGATCGTGCCGCCTCGCGGGAGGATGCCCCGGACCGAAGAAATGTCGAGCGGCACGGTGATGCCCTCGAGCGGGCCCTTCCAGCCATCGCGGAACCCGACGAACTCGTACCCGTACTCGGCAACGCCGCGACGCACGACGGCCCGGATGACGGCATTCAGACCTGGGCAGTCTCCACCGCCGGTGAGCACTCCAACGCGCATGAGCTTGTCTCCTTCACCATGTCGGCCCTGGGTCGGGGCTCGCTGATCGAATCACGCGGCTGTAACCGCTGTCACCGCAGAACCTACCCGATGCATCGCACGGGATGAAGGGCCGACCGGTCACGATCGGCTCGCATCCGGCAAGCCCAGGGCAGTCGTCAGCAGAACACCTGCCCGACTCGCCTGCCGCGACCCATGTGCCGGCTCGACCCCGCGAACTAGGGTGAGCCCATGGGTCAGGCCATCCTCGCGATCGATGCCGGCACCACCGGCGTCACTGCACTGATCGTCGATGGCACGGGTGCAGTGATAGCCCAGGGCTATGCCGAGTTCGAGCAGCACTTTCCTGACGATGGCTGGGTCGAGCATGAGCTCGGCGATATCTGGGCCGCGACGCTCACGGCCGCGCGCGCCGCTACGTCGCAGGCGGCCGAGGCCGGGGTTGATGCTGGTATCGACATCGCTGCCATCGGGATCACCAACCAGCGCGAGACCATCTGCTTCTGGGACAGGGAAACCCTCGGCTCGGCCCGCCGCGCCATCGTCTGGCAGGACCGCCGCACCTCGTCGATGTGCGAGCGTTGGCGCGAACAGGGGCACGAGCCCCGAGTCTCCCAACTCACCGGACTTCGGCTTGATCCGTACTTCTCGGCCACGAAGATCGCCTGGGTCCGCGAGCACGACCCCGTCACCTGGGCCCACGTCGAGTCAGGGCGGGTAGCAATCGGCACCGTCGACTCGTACCTCATCGCGCGCATGACTCGGGGCCTGTTCCACATCACCGATGCGACCAATGCCTCGCGAACCCTGCTGTACGACTTGACGTCCGGGCAGTGGAGCCCGGAACTGTGCGAGCTCTTCGGGGTCCCGGTCGATGCGCTCCCTGAGATCGTCCCGTCCTACGGCATCGTGGCCCGCAGCGATCCAGCGACGTTCCTGGGTCTCGATATCCCGATCTCCGGCATCGCCGGCGACCAGCAGGCCGCGCTCGTCGGCCAGGCCGGATTGTCCAAGGGCGCAGCCAAGTGCACCTACGGCACCGGTTCCTTTCTCCTTGTCCACACCGGCGACGAGCCGGTCCACTCGGGCTACGGGCTGCTCACCACGGTGGCGCTTCAGCACCCGGATGGCTCGCGCGACTATGCGCTCGAGGGAGCGGTGTTCGTCACCGGGGCGGCGGTGCAGTGGCTGCGCGACGGCCTGGGCATCATCGCCACGGCCCCCGAGATCGAGGCCCTCGCAGCGAGCGTGCCGGATTCGGCAGGCGTGGTGTTCGTCCCAGCCCTCACCGGTCTCGGTGCACCCGACTGGGATCCGAATGCCCGCGGAGTCATCCTCGGCATCACTCGCGGCACGAGCACCGCGCACATCGCCCGGGCGACCCTCGAGGCCATTGCCCATCAGGTCGCGGACCTCGTCGGGCTCATGTCGGACGAGGGTGGAGTGCGCCTGACCTCACTGGCTGTCGATGGTGGTGCCTCCGCGAACGACCTGCTGTGCCAGATGCAGGCCGACGTGCTCGGCATCCCGGTCGACCGGTCTGCACAGGTTCAGACGACCGGGCTCGGAGCAGCGCTCCTAGCCGGGCTTGGCATCGGCCTGTGGCCCTCGATCGACTCCATCCGCGGCATCCGGCGAAGTTCCGGACAGTTTGCGGCCCAGCCGCACCGGACCATTGAACGGGCACGGTGGCGCAGCGCGGTCGAGCTGAGCCGGGGCTGGGCTTCACTCAGGTAGAACGTCAGGGCCAGCCTCAGCTGGTCACTCAGGAAGCCCGAGCATCGCCTGCGCATCGGCTGCGCCGCCGGCCGCGATGAGCTCCTTCGCCCGAGTCGCGTACATGTCGACGTACTCCTGGCCGGACAGGGTCATCAATTCGTACATGACCTCGTCGGTCACCGATCGCAGGATGAACCGGTCGTCCTCGAGGCCCTCGTACCTGGAGAAGTCGAGAGCCGGACCGAAGCGCATGCCCACCCGGCGAAGGCTCGGCCGCAGTCGGCCGGGGGGCTGGATCTCGAAGGTGTTGATCATCGCCACGGGGATGACCGGCGACATCGATTCGAGGGCCATCCTGGCGAAACCGGTGCGTCCGCGATACATGGTGCCGTTGGGCGAACGCGTGCCCTCCGGATAGATGCCGAGAAGATTGCCCTCGTTGAGGATCCGGGCTCCGGTGTTGATCGCTGCCTCTGCGGCGCGCCCGCCCGACCGGTCGATCGGCACCTGGCCGACCCCGCGGAAGAACCACGCGGTGAGCTTGCCCTTGATGCCTCGACCGGTGAAGTACTCACTCTTCGCGAGGAAGGTGATCGGGCGGTTCAGCATGAGCGCGAGGAAGAAGGAGTCCGAGAAGGACAGGTGATTGCTCGCCACGACGGCGGGGCCTTCGTTCGGGACGTTCTCACTGCCCTCGAGCCAGGGTCGAAAGAGGACCTTGAGCCACGGTCCGATCACGAAGTGCTTGAGGAACCAGTACAGCAAGGCATCTCCTGATCCGAACACTCCTGCGGAACTTCCTTGAGTGGCAGACTAGCGGCTATGAGCCTGATGCCCAATGCCGAAGCCTGGTCACATGATGGCAGTGATGTCGGGATTCTCGTCCTCCATGGCTTCACCGGGTCCCCGAAGTCGGTCACCCCCTGGGGTCGGTCGCTCGAGGGGCACGGGTGGACGATTCGCGTGCCACGCCTCCCCGGGCACGGCACCCGCTGGCAGGACATGAACATCACGACCTGGGAGGACTGGTATGCGGAGGCCGATCGCGCCTATGGCGAACTGCACCAGCGCTGCTCGTCCGTCTTCGTCATGGGGCTGTCGATGGGAGGCTCCCTGAGCCTGCGCATTGCCCAAGAGCACGGGAGCGATATCGCCGGGCTGGTTCTGGTGAACCCCGCGGTCCACTCCGAACGCCCGGACCGATTCCTGCTCCCGGCGATCCAGCGCTTCATTCCCTCGTTTCCCGGGATTTCCAACGACATCGCCAAGCCCGGCCAGGATGAGGGCGCCTACGATCGCATGCCGCTCAAGGCCGCACATTCGCTCACCAAGCTCTGGTCGACGGTCAAGGCCGATATTGCCAAGGTCACGCAGCCACTGCTGCTTTTCCGATCGAAGCAGGACCACGTCGTCGAGGCATCCAACGCCTCCTGGATCCTGGCCAACGTCTCGTCCGCCGATGCCACCGAGATAGTCCTCCACGACTCGTACCATGTCGCGACCCTCGACAACGACGCCGAGCAGATCTTCTCCGAGAGCGCGGCCTTCGTCCGCAGAAACGCACCGCGATGAGCGCCGCCACTCCGCCCTCGCCCGAGGACGAGGCACGGGCCTGGGATCAGATCGTCGCCGACCTCTCCGGCCAGATCGACTTCGACGCCGCGACGAGCAGCCTCCAGGTCAACGACGCCCCGACGCCAGACGCCTTCATCGATGCCCTGCTCGAGCCGGGCGAACTCGAGTCCGACACGTATCACCCGCCGGAGCCGCCGCCCCTGCCCCGCCCGCGCGATGTCGCCGCCCGATTCGCTTGGGCCGGCGCGATCGGCGGCCCGCTGCTCCTGATCGTGGCGACGCTGCTCTCGTTGGGTACCTTCATCAGCGGCCTCGGTGTCATCGCCTTCATCGCCGGTTTCATCGCGCTGATTGCGCGCATGGACCACAGCTCGGCCGACGACCGGCCCGACGGCGGAGCTGTCGTGTAGCCAGCAGGCCCCTCGCCTCGACCGGACGGACCGCCGGTGCTATCCGTTCGGACGCGCCAGCTCCGCCGCGCCGATGAGGCCCGCGTTGTTGCCCAGGGTCGCCAGGCGCACCTGCGGCGCCGGCCGCTGCTGCTGACCGCTCAGCTTGTCCAGCAGCGTTTGCCTGGCACTCACGAGCAGGAGGTCGCCCGCCTCGCAGACACCTCCCCCGATCACGAACGTGCCGGGGTCGAGGATCGCGCACAGGTCGGCAAGGCCGCGCCCAAGCCACGTGCCGATGACGGTGAATGCTTCGATGGCGACCGGATCCCCCGCTTGCGCCGCCTGCGTCACGTGCACGCCCTGAACCCCCTCGGGCGTTCCATCCCCGAGACCGAGCAGCAGCGACGCCTCGCCGCGCCGATCGGCTGCGAGCGCACGCGCCTCCCGAACCAGGGCGTTCCCGCTCGCATACTGCTCCCAGCAGCCTCCGCGACCGCAGCCGCAGGCCCGTCCGTTCACGACGACATTCATGTGGCCGATCTCGCCGGCAGCACCGTGCGCTCCTCGAAGGAGCTCGCCGTTGATGATGATGCCGCCGCCGATGCCTGTTCCGACGGTGACCATGGTCAACTCGTCGACATCTGCACCAGCGCCACATCGAAACTCTCCCCAGGCCGCCGCATTGCCGTCATTCTCGACGACGACCGGCAGGCTGACGCGCGCCTCGAGGATTGCGCGTACCGGCACCTGCGCCCAGCCCAGGTTGGGTGCGAAGAACACGGTCGAGCGGGCTGCGTCGACAGGTCCGGCAACGCCGAGGCCTACTCCGACGACCTCACCGTCAGACCGCTGCCCGAGTTCTCGCACGACGTCCGACACGACATCGAGGACGTCGGAGGCATCGTTGCGGGGCGTGGGTCGGCGGGCCGTTGCGACAACCGAGCCTTGCTCGTCGACGAGGCCCGCGAGGATCTTGGTGCCGCCGACGTCGACTCCGATGCTGTACGTCACGCTCACAGCCTAGGGCCGCTGATCATCGGGTTGCGGAGGGTCGAGGTCGATCCACGCAACGGCGTGCCGGCCTCGATCGACAGGGTCAGCCGTCTGGGCAATGAGGGTCAGCGCCCGGCAGAGGATGCAGTCGCCGTGCTCGCGCGGATCGGAGTGCTCCGCGTGCGGGGTCACGAGGGCGTGCCGGGCGAGGTCGACCAATTGCTGAGCCCCGGCAGTGATGTTCGACAGGGTCAGCCCGCCGAGCCGAACGCCGGCGAATGAGAACCCTGCCCCTCCCTCAGCGGTGGGATCGTGGCGGCGATCCTCGCTCTGCTCGGCGCCGTGCCCGGAGAACCACCACGGCTGATCGTCGGTCATGACGCCTCGGGCCAGAGGGCAGGAGTTCGTTCGAAGCGAACCACCAGTGTGTCGCCGCGCATGCCCGCACCCGAAACTTCGCAGCGCTGCAGCACCGGCGCGAGCGGTACATAGCGTCGCAGACCCATGGCATCGATGACGAGGGTCGTACCCAGGACGCCAGCCCGCAGACCCGTCGGCGGGACCATTGGCAGGTGCACTCGCAGCGAGTAGCGGCCGTCGTCATGGGCCTGCACAACGACGTCATCCGGTCTCGAGCACGGGGACACGAGCGCGAGACGCTCCGAGATCGCCTCATACGCCGCTGAATCGCCCGGCTCCTCAACCAGCATGGGCACCTGGGCGACGCCGCCGCGCCATGCCGTGAGGGTCGCGAGTCGGTCACGTCGGCGGCCAGCCCATGGCTCCGGCCACCCGCCATCGACAGCAGGAACCTGATTCACGACCACCGAGTCCCAGGCTCCCCCGAGCAGCGAGACGCGGGCCTCGCAATCCGTCACGAAGGATTCGACACCGTGGTTCGGCGCGACGACGAGGCATGTTCGCGTGGCGCGCGAGGCGAGCAACGCTCCGATCTCGCAGACACGAGCCGCGAGCGTCACGTCGAACTCCTCGCCTGCGCTCGCCTGCCCTGGGCCGACGAGGCTCTCGTTGACCATGTCGGGCAGGAAGCAGGTGAGGAATTCGATGAACGCCCAGCCGCGCAGGAGCCGGTCAACATCACCTGCATCCCACACCACGTCCGACCCCGAGTCGACGGCGTCCAGAACCGCGAGCATCTCGATTATCACGCCACCCGCATCGCCGAGCCCAAGCAACGCAGCGTCCGCACGCCTGCTACCGAGCCCGGGCACCGCCCGGACGAGCAGCGCTCCCCAGTCGGTCCCGAGCGGGACCCGGTCAATCCATGCCACCTCACCGCTCGCTGCGCGCAATCCGTGCTCGAGGCTTCTGGCCACCGTGGTGGTACCTGCGCCGGGCTTACCGCTAACCAGCAGTAGCGGCGGTCGCTTCAACACGCTTCTTGAGTCCCTTGAGCGCCGTATCGACGATGACCTTCTCGGCCTTGCGCTTGAGCATGCCGATCATGGGCATCTTCACGTCGACGGCAAGGAGGTAGCGCACCGTCGTGCCGCCATCGGCATTCTCGGTGAGGCTGTAGGACCCCTCCATGGCGGTGAGCATGTCGCCCTTCGTCAACGTCCACGAGACCGACGCGTTCCCCTGCCAGTCGTACTCGAGCTCGTAGGTGTCCTTGATCATGCCCGAATCGACCTTGAACCTGGCGTCGGCCGGTCGGTCGTCGTCCTCGTACTTGCTCAGGATCTCCACGGACGTGATGCCGTCGCTCCACTGCGGGTAGGCCTGCAGATCGGCGATGACCGCCATGACGTCGGCGGGGGACGCATCGATCACGATGCTCGATTCAGTCTTCTCAGCCATGGAATCTCCTGGGTCGGGAACCTCAGGCTACCCGGTCCCCTCGCGTCGGAGGCGACGAGAAGATCTTCGGGGACGGAGGACGCCGCTCACAGCGAGAGTACGTACGGACGCAGCCGACTATGGAAGTGCCCGACGTTGATGCATTCAGTGCGCCCGATACGCATGCGGCTGCGGAGTGGCTGGTGCACGTGTCCGAACAGGTGGTACTCCGGCTGCACATCGCGGATGTACTCGAGCAGCGCAGCGTTGCCGAACTCGAACCGCCGCGCGACGGTGTCGTAGGTCAGCTCGGGGACGAGCGGCGGGATATGGGTGAACAGGACGTCGACCGGACCGAGCGCACCGAGCTTCGTCGCGTACTGCTCCTCGGTCAGCTCGTAGGGCGTCCGCATCGGCGACACCATGCCGCCCCCCACGAACCCCATGCGCACGCCGTGCTCGGTCACGGCCTGCCCGTCGAGCACTCGATGACCCGGACGCACATACTCGGGCCAGAGATCCGGTACGTCGACGTTGCCGAAGGTCAGCAGGGCAGGGGCGGGCATGGCTGCGAACAGCGCCTCGTACTGGACCCGCACCATGTCGCGCATGGCCGCCCAGCGCTCGGTCGGGTCGATGACGCCGCGCCGGGCCCATGCATCGGCACTGAGCGCTCGCGCATCCTCGAATCGGCCTGCGGTGCGGGCCTCGATGTAGGCGCGCGTGTGATCGGCACCGAACAGGTCGGTGTAAATGCCCTGTGTCGGGTCGTCGTAGTCCAGGAACAGGATGAGATCGCCGAGGCACACGAACAGATCGGAGCCCTCGGCCGCCCGCGCGAGGGCCGCCGAGGAGCCGTGCACGTCTGACACCACATGAACCTTCACCATGCGCCAGCCTAAAAGGTGTGCAATGCCCTCGCCCGCGCAGGGCGAATCGCGTAACCTAACAGCGTTCCTGCCGATGCAGATCTGATCCACCCGTTCACCTCCGAGGGAGCCCGGCTGTGCTGACTGAATTCGAACTGCCCGCAGTCGTGCCGGCGATGGACATCGGGAGCCTGACCGACCATCCGCGAACGAATGCCGCAGAGGCTGCCGATCACATCGTGATGTCGGTCGAGCGCAATGGCGCGTGGGTTGGTGTCACCTCGACGGAATTCCTAGCCGAGGTTCAGGCAGTCGCCAAGGGAGTCATCGCCAACGGCGTGCAGCCCGGGGAGCGCGTCGGCATCATGTCGCGCAATCGCTACGAGTGGACCGTCGTCGACTACGCCCTCTGGTACGCCGGGGCCGTGAGCGTTCCGGTCTACGAAACATCGTCAGCCGAGCAGGTCGAGTGGATTCTCACCGACTCCGGGGCCGTCGCGGTGTTCCTCGAGAGCCATCGAAACAAGGCGGTCTTCGACGAGGTCTCCGTACGCATCCCCGAGTGCACCCGGGTCTGGGTCTTCGACGACTCGGTGGTCGAGTCGCTCAAGGCGGACGGCGTCGACGTGTCGGACGAAACCCTCGAAGCCAGGCGTGACGGGGTTACGCCTGACTCCATCGCAACCATCATCTACACGTCGGGCACGACCGGTCGACCCAAGGGCTGCGTCCTGACCCATCGGGCGCTGATGTTCGAGGTCGACAACGTCGTGGAGGGCCTCGGAGACGTATTCCTCGCGCCCGGATCCTCGACCCTGCTCTTCTTGCCCGTCGCCCATGTGTTCGGCCGAATGATCCAGCTCGGGTGCGTGCGTGCGCGCGCCCGCCTCGGGCACTCGGCTGACATCAAGGACCTCCTCCCGATGCTCCAGACCTTTCAGCCGACATTCGTCCTCGCGGTGCCCCGCGTCTTCGAGAAGATCTACAACTCGTCACAGCAGAAGGCCGTCGCCGCGGGCAAGGGCCATATCTTCGATTCGGCGGCACAGGTCGCGATCGACTACAGCACGGCCATCGACGGCGACGGCGTCGGCCTCGTCCTGCGCATCAAGCACGCCGTGTTCGACCGCCTCGTGTACGGCAAGCTGCGCGCGGCACTCGGAGGCCAGGTCCGCTGGGCCGTGTCCGGCGGGGCGCCCCTCGGCTCGCGGCTCGGCCACTTCTTCCGCGGCACCGGCATCACCATCCTTGAGGGCTACGGGCTCACCGAGACAAGTGCGGCCACGACCGTCAATCGTCCGTCCGCAATTCGCATCGGCACCGTCGGTCAGCCCATCCCGGGTGCCAAGGTCAAGGTCGCGGCCGACGGCGAGCTGATGCTCGGCGGCGCCCAGATCTTCTCCGGCTACTGGAACAACGCCACCGCCACCGCCGAGGCGATCGAGCCCGACGGCTGGTTCCACTCGGGCGACATCGGGGAAATCGACGATCGCGGCTTCGTTCGCATCACGGGACGCAAGAAGGAGCTCATCGTTACCGCGGCAGGCAAGAACGTCGCGCCTGCAGTGCTCGAGGATCGAATCCGCGCCAACTGGCTGGTCTCGCAATGCATGGTCGTCGGCGATGCCAAGCCGTTCATTGCAGCCCTGGTCACGATCGACCCGGAAGCATTCCCCGCGTGGCTCAAGCAGGCCGGCAAGCAGCCGGATGCGTCGATCGCCTCGATGGCTTCCGACCCTGACCTCATCGCGGCGATCCAGTTGGCCGTTGACGATGGCAACAAGGCCGTCTCCCACGCCGAGGCCATCAAGAAGTTCGCCATCATGACGACCGACTGGACCGAAGAGGGTGGCCAGATCACGCCGTCGCTCAAGCTCAAGCGCGGCATGGTCATGGCCGAGTGCCAGGCAGAGATCGACGCGCTCTACGGCTGACGCCACCCCGCTAGTCTCAAGCCCGTGGGCAGGCTTCGCGGGTACTCCGATCGGCATCCCATCGCCGTCTTGATCGCTGCCTGGGCGACTTCTCGGGCTCTGCTGATCGCGGCGACGTTCGCCCTGGCCGACTACTTTCTCCCCGATGTCTACCTCTACTCGACCTGGACGATCCTGCTTGACGCACGGCAGTTCCCGGTCGGCGATGCCTACTGGCAGTACCCTCCCGGCGCGGGAGTGCTCTTTGCTCTGTCGGGTCTCGTCGGACCGAACCCCGTCGTGGGATTCGTCATCCTCGCCGTGCTCGCCGATGCCGCGATCCTGGGCCTGCTCATCTGGGCCGCTCGGCGGCAGCACCGCGACCGGTACAGCCCAGCCTCCATGTGGTCGCCGTGGGCCTGGGTCATCGGCGGTATCGCGATCGGGCCCATCATGCTCGCGCGCTTCGACCTCTTTCCGACCCTGTTCGCCGTCGCGGCCATCGTGGCGATCTCGCGCCCCTGGCTGAGCGGCCTTGCGGCCGGTCTCGGCGGGTTGCTCAAGGTATGGCCGGTCCTGATGCTCGCCGCACTCCCCCGCCGTCAGTTGTGGCGCGGTGTCGCGGCGGCAGCGGCCACAGCGGTCATCGGTACGACCCTCATCGCAGTGTGGGCCTCGGGCGGGGTGTCCTTCCTCGGCGAACAGGGCGAGCGCGGACTGCAGATCGAGTCTGTCGGAGCGCTGCCCTACGTTGTCGCGGGGGCTTTCGGGGTGGAGCAGCACGTCGTCCTGCGCTACGGCGCCTTCGAGATCGTCATGCCCGGCGCCGTCACCATCGGCCTGGCGCTCACGTTGATCGGAGCCCTGCTGATCGGAGTGATCGGCCTACAACGCCTGCGCGGCCGACTCGAGGCGGTGGCCCCGGGCGACGTCGCACTTGCGCTGGTCCTGATCTCGGTGGCCACGAGTCGGGTGTTCTCGCCGCAGTACTCCGTCTGGATCGTGGGCGTCGCCGCTGCAGCCAGCATTGACCGTCGCTCACGTCTGCGACGGGTCACGGTGCTGCTCATCATCATGGCCGCCGTGACCTCGGTGCTCTTTCCATGGCTCTACGGGTCATTTCTCGAAACCGAGCCCTTGGCAGTGCTCTTTCACTTCGTGCGCATCTCGCTGCTGCTGGTCTGTACCGTCACGGCAACATGCGTCGTGCTCGTGCCTGCCGCGGTGGACCGAATGCCGGTTATCCGGCGAGTCGCCCCACCCCGGTGAAGTAGCGGTTGTACCAAGGCCCGAGTACGTCACTGATGATCACGCCATCGCCCGGGTTGGCGGCGTGGACCATCTTGCCGTTGCCGATGTACATGCCCACATGATGGACGCTGCCGCCGAAGTAGAAGACAAGGTCGCCAGGCTGGGCCTGGCTGAGCGGGATTCGCCGAGTGGCCCGGTACTGCGAGTAGCTGTAGTGCGGGAGCGAGATGCCCGCCTGCCTCCATGCGCTCATGGTCAGGCCAGAGCAGTCGAAGCTGCTTGGGCCCGTCGCCGCAGCCACGTAACGGTCACCTACCTGGGCGAGGGCGTAGCGAACGGCTGCAGCGGCGCGGCCGCCACCTGAGTAGCCGCCACCGCCGGCGCTGGGGCCGCTAGGCCCGCTGGGCCGACTGGGCCGGCTCTGGCTGCTCTGGTTCAGCTGCTGGGACGTCGAGGCGGCCGTGGCGAGTGCCGCCTTGCGCTCGGCAGCTGCGAGTTCAGCGATGCGGGCGCGCTCGCTGGATTCAAGCCCGGCAAGCACCCGTTCGGCATCGGCGAGGCGACCATCAGCCTCCTGCTTCGCGGCCTTCATCTCATTGCGCACCCCCTGGGCAACGTCCTGCCGTTGCTTGAGTTCAGCTTCGGCCTGAGCAAGGCGCAGGCGGGCTGTCTGCGTTTGGCGCAATGAGGCTGACTGAGCGTGAGCGACCTGATCGAGGGCTGCCGCTTGGGCGAGGAACTGACCCGGATCGTCCGCGAGGAGCACCTGAAGCGACGTATCGATGCCACCGCTCGTGTAGGTGGCTCGAGCGAGGTCATCGACCGCGCCGGAGATCTCTCCGAGCTTGCGCTTCTGAAGCGCGACCTTGCCCTCGAGCCCGGCAAGATCGCCCTCGATGCCCTTGAGCCGGCCCTGGGCCTCGTTGAACCGCTCGGTGGCGGACTCGGCCTGTGCCTGGAGGTCCTGAACCTGGAGGCGGACCTGCTGCAGGTCGCGCGGGGCGGCCTGAACGGACTGGGCACCCGCCACGAGCATCGTGCCTGCCACGAGGATGCTGACCGCGCTTTTCACCGCAGTTGTGAGGACCAAGACTGATCTCCTTCGTCCAGGGCTAACAGCCTGGTTCGACGGAGCCGAGCGGGAGGGGGTTCCCTGACCGGCACTGCAACTTCACACCAAGGTAACAGAACCATCTCGATCCGAGTCGGGTCGTCCCCCGTCGTGCCCGCGGGAGGGCATTGCCCGCTGACGATTCCGGCGGGTTTCGCGCCCGACTCGACCGCTGACCGGGCTCAACTTGCGCGATGGCGCCCTGTGCAGGTGGCGGGCGCCGGTGGCACCAGCCTCAGCGGCGGGACAAGGCCCGAACCGGCCAACGCTTCGACGGCCGCGCGGTGCTCATCGGCAATCTCCGGCGAGAAAGCGAGGCCCGGCGGGCCCAAGAGGACAGAGACAACGCAGTCGTTGCAGGCATCGCCGGCAACGGCGCAGGTACCACAGTCAATAACCATGCGGCTGAACCTACGAGGGGGGTCTGACAGGCAACTCAAACGCCGAGCGCGACCGCGAGATCACGGACCGCCGTCGCCCACTTCCTCCTGCACTGGCCCGCCGAACTCGGGGCGCGGCACGATCTCCACATGGTCGGCGGCCGAGCACCACCGGCACTGCACCTGCTCAATTTCCTCGCTCAGGACCACCGACTCGTCGATGGCCGGCTCCCCCGCCATCGTCAGGTGCCAGAACTCGCGCACCCGCGATGTACGGACGACATCGAATCTCGTGAGGTTGCCGCAGTGGGCACAGCGGAACCGGGACTTGTCGTCTGGCAGGATCATGGTCACTGCGCGAACCTTACCCGCGGCAGGCAGCCGCCGTCGTGCCGCGCCTCTCCTCGGATGTCAGGCCGATCCCATAGCGTTCGATCGTGCACGAGCAACTGACCACCGATGCGCTCGGCAGCATGCTGTCCGTCACCACGTTCGTCGTGGTCGACCTTGAGACCACGGGGGGCAGCCCAGCGCAGGCTGGCATCACCGAGATCGGCGCCGTGCGCATTCGAGGCGGCGAGGTCCTCGGAGAGTTCGCGACGCTGGTGAACCCAGGCATCCCCGTTCCTCCCTTCGTCGCCGCGCTCACCGGCATCAACGACGCTCTCTTGGCCACGGCCCCCCGGCTCGAGGCCGCACTCCCGTCGTTCCTCGAGTTCATGCGGGGGGCAGTCCTCATTGCGCACAATGCCCCCTACGACATTGGCTTCCTCAAGGGCGCATGCGCCTTGCTCGGGTATGCGTGGCCGAACCCGCTCGTCCTAGATACCGCGCGCATCGCCCGCGTGGCACTGCAGCGGGGCGAGGTCCGCAACTGCAAGCTCGGCACGCTCGCGGCCCACTTCAATGCGACCGTTACGCCGACCCATCGTGCCTTCGACGACGCACGCGCCACGGCCGACGTCTTCCACGGCCTCGTGGGCCGGCTCGGCGACTTTGGCGTCCAGACTGTCGAAGATCTGCAGGCGTTCTCGTCCAAGGTTTCCGTTGCCCAGCGGACCAAGCGCCACCTTGCCGCGGGCCTGCCCGATGCACCCGGTGTCTACGTGTTCAAGGACTCATCGGGCGCGGCCCTGTATATCGGCACGTCGAAGAACATTCGCACGCGAGTGCGCGGGTACTTCACGGCATCCGAGACCCGCCGGCGCATGGCCGAGATGGTTGCCATTGCCCATGAGGTGACCCCGATCGTCTGCGCCAGCGCCCTCGAGGCTCGAGTTCGCGAGCTACGCCTCATTGCCGAGCACCAGCCGCGCTACAACCAGCGCTCGAAGCGGCCCGAGAAGCAACTCTGGCTCAAGCTCACCGCCGAGCATGCTCCGCGGATTGTGATCGTCCGGCAGGTACTCCCTGACGAGGCCGACGGGGCCCGCTATCTCGGCCCGTTCACGAGCATGACTGTTGCCCAGTCGGTCTCCGAGACCCTGCTCGAGGCCTTCGCCCTGCGCACGTGCACGCTCCGCATCGCCCGGCAACCTCGTACCAACACCCCGGGCTGCGCTCGCGCCGAGTTGGGCACCTGTGCTGCGCCGTGCACCTCCTCGGGCGATTCGGCGGCCTACTCCGCGTTGGCCGCCGGCGCCCGCCT
>WLND01000299.1 GCA_009726075.1 Actinomycetota bacterium | reverse complement strand
GGTCGAGTCCCTTGAGAGCCGAGAGGTCGACATCAGCGGCGCGGCATGGAGTGCAGGGTGGGCCAAGGGTCTTTCGCAACACCAAACAGCGACGCAGAATGCCGTGTCAGCCAACGCCTTCGGTCTGACGGAAATCTGGTTCAGCGCGGTGAGCGTACAGATGCTTAAGGCAGCCCGATCAACGTGACGCCCGGACTCTATGGCTGAGCCACAGGTCACCCCGGGCTGCTTCGGCTTTCGGCCGGCTCGTGCGACCGTTTTGTTGAGCGTCGCGAGCATGGTGCGGGTGGGCGTACGCCCGTTCGGGTCGTCAGCAGCGACGAGGATGGACACCGTCAACGGCGGTCCCTGCGCAGCCAGATAGGTTCCGGGCCCGGAATTGCGGACCGTCACACGTGCTTCGCCGCCGAGGAACTCGAAGTCCTGCTCAACGGTTGGTGCAGGCAGCCAGTGCTGATCAGACCGTTCGCTCGAGCGAAGACCACTGTCGCACGCATCACCGAGCCCCGCTCGGACCGCGGTCGGGTGCCACGGTCCCCGTTCGAGGCCAGGCCGCCGCGAGACCGGATGCGCGCCACGAGCCCTACCTGTCCTCGCTTCGTCAGCAGGCAACGGGCTCCATCGCGGGCGTAGCATGGAACTCGCTTGAGCCGGCGGAGTCCAGGGGGACACCATGCTCGTTCGTCGATCGCATCTCACTACGCTCATCTTGGCCACCGCGACAGCAGGGCTGCTCCTGGCTGCCCCGAGCGTCTCGGCAGCCGACCGCCAATCTCAGTCGATAGAATTTAGCGGGCCGATGGACATGTCTGTCGGCCAGTTCTCCGACCTCACGGCGACCGCTTCGTCCGGATTAGCGGTTTCGTTCAGCGCCTCTGGCAGCTGCCGCATCACCACCGTGGAGGATCAGACGGCTGTCGTTGCGACCGGCGCAGGCCTGTGCACGGTCACGGCCAGCCAGCCCGGCGACAGCGATTGGGATCCGGCTCCCGACGTCGCCAGCACGTTCACGTATCTCAAATCGGGGTCCAAGACCGCTGTCTACGCGGATGGCGGCTGGGTGCATGCCCCTGGTACGCCCGTAACCGTCGTCGTGGTTGTGACTGGCACCGAGGGCGACGACCCAGCGCCCGGCGGCACGGTGGAGGTCAATGTGCTCGGGGACGTGCCCCCCGACCTTCGGGAGCTGGGCACTGTCACCCTGGACGGCGAAGGCCACGGGGAGATCGTGATCTCCGCTGCCGATACCAAGCGCCTTGGCAAGGGCCACTTCGGGCTCGGCGGGCAGTACAACGGCTCCGACAGTTTCGACAAGTCCTACGCCGAGTTCAATCCGCTCGAGTTGTTCGCCGAGACCACCGTCACCGCGACGGCGAAGCCCACGTCCGGGCTGAAGCACGGGGACGACGTTACCTTCACCGCCCATGTCGCCCCCGTGGCGAAGGGGGGTGAGACCCCGACCGGCCAAGTCGAGGTGCTGTGGGGGCCGTTCGAGGGTGACGACGCAGATCTCGACGCGAGTGGCAACGCGACTCTCACGACAAGCGAACTGCCCGGTGGAAGCATCCAGGTCCTCGTCCAGTACCTGCCCGACAACGAGGAGTACGGCACGAGTTGGACAACCCTGCGATTCGCGATCGCGCCGGAGGACCAGTCGATCACCTTCCCGCCAATGGATGACATGCGCGTGAACAAGCTGGTCAAGCCGGACGCATTCTCGTCGTCGGGACTGCCTGTCAGCTATGTGACGACAACGCCCAAGATCTGCGACGTCGACTGGGACGAGCGCTACCGATTCTTCGTCACGGCGTTGCGGGCTGGCACCTGCGCTGTGCAGGCCGAGCAGACCGGCGACAACTCCTACAACGAGGCCAAGCCGGTCACCCGATCCTTCACCGTCCTGGCCACCCCGGCACCGCGGCCGCTCGGCGGCGGGGGCGGTGCACCCATCGCAGACGCCGGGCCACTGGCCGGGCCAATTGGGGGCGTGGCACTGGCGAGCAATGCGACTGCAGCCTCTGGCCGGCTGGTTGTCGTGCGACGTCCGCTGACCCTGACGTACGCCAAGGCCCCGATGGCGAGCACCCGGCTCGGCGACACGGTCCGCGTTTCGGCTCGTGGCCTGCCCCCGGGCTCGCTGAATCTGGTGCGCATCCACATGGGACGCAGTTGGCTCACCCTCGGCAGGGTCACGGCCGACAGCGCCGGACAGGTCACCCTGCCGGTCATTACCGTGAAGAAGGTGGGCACCTACGCCGTCCGGGTTGTGCCGGTGGGCAAGGCTCCCCGATACCTCAGCCTGCACGTCCTACCCGCTCCCCGCTCGTAGCTGCGCGTGTGGTCGGTGCTCGTGCCCTCGGTAACCACCACGATGAAGGGCCGTCTGAGGACGATCAACCGGTGAACACGACCGCGGTAGGTCACTATTGCGGCAGGGCGCTCGCCCTTGTCTACCCCTGACCATGCGTCGCCCCTTGGCGAGAACTTCCGGGGGCGGCACGAAGGGCGTTTCGAGGGTGGCTTCAAGTGTCTCGTCGCGGGGTTGATTCCGATCGGGCTTGTGGGTGGTACTTGGTGGGCCGCGAGCAGCGAGAGCCTCGTTGGAAGTACGCCCCGGATTGGCGCTGGTTTCAGTGTCCCGGGGCCTCTGCGTCTGTGGGGTGGGCTAGCCGGCGACGGTGGTGATGTGGCTGACGCGGTGGGCGATGAGCGGGTACATGCCCCGGTCGGCGCCGCAGAGGTGGTCGGTTCGGGCGCCAGCGAGCAGGTCCGCGATCCACAGCAGGGGCTCGGTCTTGTCGCCGTGGGCGAGGGCGTGGCCGTGGGCGACCAGGCCGCGGTCGATGAGGGATCGCCAGGTGGCGTGGTCGTGCTGGTCGAGGGTGTGGAACCCCTTCTTCGGTGCGGCCCGCGTTTCGAGGGTGACGACGCGTACGCCGTGCTGGCCGGCGAGGTCGGGGAGCGTGGCGGCCAGGATGCGGGCGCGGGTGCGCTGCTCGGGCCTGCGGAAGGGGACAGGCGCGGCGGTCTCGTGGACCAGGCCGTGCCAGCCGGTGATCTCGGCTATCCCGGTCAGGGCGGTGGCGCGCCGTCGGGCACTCATGTGGGAGTAGTGCAGGTCGTGACCGACGACCTCGAGCAGCGCTGGATTTGCTGGCCGACAACCCTCGGCCGCCGCGCTGCGTCGCGATGCGGGTAACGAGTGATACGATTTATCGTATCGGAGGGTGCCATGACCGCTGCATCGCTGTTGCGCTCGGCCCGGGGGTCGCATGGGCTCTCGCAGCGCGCCCTGGCCGACCGTGCTCAGGTGGCCCAGCCCCGCATCGCCGACATTGAAGCGGGCGCGCACGACACCACCGTGCGCCGGCTCGAACATCTGGTCGCCTCGCTGGGCCAGCGGATCGCGGTGCTGCCGACGCTGTCTCGCCCTGCGTGCGAGGCGGCCCTCGCGATCGCAACGCAACTCGCATCGAACAGTGATCGGCAAGCCTGGCGGGAGGTTATCCAACTGTCCGACGACCTTGCCGGTGCATCCCCGGCCGTGCGTGTCGCCCTAGCCGTGACGGAACCCGCACCCACAGGCGATCACCGTTACGACGCACTCG
>WLND01000298.1 GCA_009726075.1 Actinomycetota bacterium | reverse complement strand
TGGACATGCGGATGGACCAGTCAACGGGCCTGACGGCCGCAGACGTCTTGAACACGTATGACGCGAAGGCGCTCACCCGAGTCCTGCGCGAGTACGGCGAGGAGAAATTCGCTCCCCGCATCGCCGCACGCATTGTCAGGGAACGAGAAGCCGAACCCTTCACGAGCTCAGGTCGACTCGTCGAGTTGATCCGCGAGTCGATCCCTGCCGCTGCTCGACGCACGGGAGGCAACCCCGCCAAGCGCACCTTTCAAGCGCTTCGCATCGAGGTGAATGGCGAGCTCGAAGCCCTGCGACGAGCGATTCCGGCAGCGCTCGATGTCCTCTCGGTCGGCGGACGCATCGTCGTCATGTCCTACCAATCGCTCGAGGACCGTATCGTCAAGCACGCGCTCGTTGACGGGTCGACCACGACCGCACCCCACGGGCTGCCCATCATCCCCGACTCGATGCAACCGTGGCTGCGAATCATTACCAGGGGAGCCGACAGGCCAACCGAGGATGAACTGGCAGCGAATCCCCGATCGGCATCGGCGCGTGTGCGAGGCGCCGAGAAGCTGAGGGCGGCATGAGTACGGCCACCGCGCGCACCCGCGTCCCTCGCACCTCGGAGACTGCCGTCGCGCAGAGGCCCCCCAGGCGGGCACCCACCAGAGTGCTTGAGCCACCCCGGATCGACGTCGTTGCCCAACCGGCACCGCCACTGCAACACCAACAGGAACGAGTGGGCAGGGGCCTGTTCACCGGCATCGTGGTGGCGCTCCTCGTCGCGGGCCTGCTCATGCTCCTTGTCATCAATACGTCGATGGCGCAGGGGGCCTTTCGGGTTCAGGACCTCCAACAGGCCAAGGCGAAGCTGTCCGAGAGCGAGGCCATGCTGAGCGAATCCGTCTCAGCGGCGGCTGCTCCAGTGGCCCTCGAGGGGCGCGCACGGGCCATGGGGATGATCCCGACCGAGCGTCCTGTGTTCCTCACAGTGCCCGATGGGAAGGTACTCGGCAAGCCCCGGCTCGCAGGGACGAAGAAGCGCCCGGCGGGTTCGGCCGTGGTCGATGCGCGACCGAAGCCGTCCGCTCCTGCTGAGGTGCCGGCCCAGGCATCGGCCCCAAAGCCAAGGCCGGACGTCCCACTCGACGCGGCCCCTGATCCTGGAACGACGAGGTGAGGCAGGGCTCGGCACCGAGTCGTTCGGCGCCTGCCCGGGAGCCGAGCCGAGCCATGCGTTCAGGGGAGCCCTTGCCGCCCCGAACCTCGTCGCTCGGCCGACCCGTGACCCTTGGCGAACCGGGCAGGCGCACGCGCATGCTCTTCGTCATCACCTGCGTAGCCCTGGCGGTGTTTGCCGTTCGCCTCGTTGACCTGCAGGGCATCAGGGGCGACGAGCTTGCCGGGGCAGCCCTGGATCAGCGACTTCGTACCGTGGCGCTCCCGGCGTCGCGCGGTTCGATCATGGATATCAACGGAGACGTGCTTGCCGTGACGGTCGAGGCCCGCGACCTCACAGCGGACCAGACGCTCATCACCGACCCCAAGGCTGCCGGTGCTGCGCTGGCACCCATCCTCCGCGCGGACGCCGACGTCATTGCTACCCGCCTGACCGGGACGCGCCGCATGGTCTACGTCGCGAAAGGGCTGACCCCGGAGACCTGGCGACGTATCGATGCCCTCGGGCTGCCGGGCATCTTCGGCGCTCAGACCAGCCGGCGCGTGTACCCGGCCGACGACCTCGCCGCCAATGTCGTCGGGTTCGTCGGCTCCGAGGGCACCGGGCTCGCCGGCATGGAGTACGCACTCGAGAAGCAGCTGGCTGGTACGGCTGGCACCCAGACGTATGAGCGCCAGCCTGGCGGGGGGGCGATCCCGACGGCAGAACGGTCGATTACCGACGCCACCGCGGGGGTGGACGTCCGGCTCACGATCGACCGCGATATTCAGTACGTGGCCCAGCAGGAGATCAGGCGCAAGGTCAGGGAATCCGGTGCTGACAGCGGCACCGTTGTCGTGATGGATCCGGCTACTGGGCACATCCTGGCTCTGGCCACGGAGCCGACCTTCGACGCCAACAAGGCATCGCTCGCAGCATCCGGGCAGATGGGCAATCGGGCCCTCAGCGACGTCTACGAGCCGGGGTCGACCAGCAAGGTGATGACCCTTGCTGCGGTCGTCGATCAGGGAGCGGCGACGATGAACTCGGTGTTCACTGTGCCCGGGTCGCTCCTGCGCGGTGACAAGGTGTTCCACGATCACAATGCGCACGGCACCGATGAGATGACCCTCACGGGCATCATGGCGAAGTCGAGCAACATCGGGTCGATCCTTGCCTCTGAGCGCATCGGCGGGAAGAAGCTCCTCGGGTACCTGAAGAAGTTCGGCATCGGCGAGAAGACCGGTCTCAACTTTCCGGGCGAGAGCACCGGGCGTGTGCCACCCTTCGAGGACTGGTCGATCACCACGTTTCCGACCGTCGCCTTCGGTCAGGGGCTCAGCGTCAACAGCGTTCAGGCGGCAAGCATCTTCGCCACGATTGCCAATGACGGAGTCAGGGTCGAGCCGAGTCTCGTGGCGTCCGTCACGAGCGCGGATGGGAGCGACGTCCCGCGTCCGGCCCCGCGGACGACGCGCGTGGTGTCGGCCGAGAGCGCACGGCAGGTGCGATTGATGCTCGAGGCCGTCGTGGGCGACGGCGGCACGGCTCCGATGGCGAAGATTCGCGGCTATCGGGTCGGGGGCAAGACGGGCACGGCGATGTACGTCGATCCCAAGACGGGCCGTTACGGTGACGGGGTGGTCGCTTCGTTCATCGGCATGGCACCGGCGGACGCCCCGAAGTTGGTCGTGGCCGTGAGCATCACCAATCCGGCAAATGGGCGCTACGGTGGCGAACTGGCCGGGCCGGTCTTCAAAAGGGTCATGACCTACGCGCTCCAGGCGCAGCACATCCCTCCGACCGGGACCAAGGCGCCGCACATGCCGCTCATGGCCGGCAAGGCCCAGTAGGCGACTATGGAAGAGATGCCCCGTCCGGCGGGCGCGCACCTCGCTGCGTCCGAGGTGCGCGCGATCCTGAGTCCCGCCGTCGTCGTCGTCCATGGGACGGAGGAGGACGCCCTTGGTGCGGGCGGTGTCCTCGTCACCGGGCTGGAACTTGCCTCGGCGAAGGTGCGTCCGGGCGATATGTTCGCTGCCCTGCCGGGCCACGTGACGCACGGTGCGGCCTACTGCCAGGACGCCCTGGACCGCGGAGCTGCGGCGATCCTCACTGATGCGCCCGGGGTGCAGATGATGGACCCGGGCCTTCGACGAACGGTCACCGTCATCGAAGTCGAGTCCCCGCGCTCGCACCTCGGCGCCCTGGCCAGCGCGGTGTACGGCCACCCCTCGCGGCAACTCACGCTGATGGGCATCACGGGCACCAACGGCAAGACCACCGTCGCGGCCATGGTCGAGGCTGGTCTGCGGGCGGCCGGGAGGATCACCGGCATCATCGGAACAGTCGGCATCAGGTTCGCGGGCACGAGCCTCCCGGCAGCGCGGACAACCCCCGAGGCCCCGCACCTGCACGCAATGCTCGGGACGATGCTGCAGGCGGGTGTCGACTCGGTGGCCATCGAGGTCTCGAGCCATGCCCTC
>WLND01000297.1 GCA_009726075.1 Actinomycetota bacterium | reverse complement strand
CGACCTCGGGGCTCCCGAGATCATCGTGAACAACGAGAAGCGCATGCTTCAGGAGGCCGTCGACGCACTGTTCGACAATGGCCGCCGTGGCCGCCCCGTCACCGGGCCGGGCAACCGTGCGCTCAAGTCGCTGTCCGACATGCTCAAGGGCAAGCAGGGACGATTCCGGCAGAACCTGCTCGGCAAGCGCGTCGACTACTCGGGCCGATCGGTCATCGTGGTCGGCCCGCAGCTGAAGCTGCACCAGTGCGGCCTGCCCAAGCAGATGGCCCTCGAGCTCTTCAAGCCGTTTGTCATGAAGCGCCTCGTTGATCTCAATCATGCCCAGAACATCAAGAGCGCCAAGCGCATGGTCGAGCGTTCGCGCCCGGTCGTCTGGGACGTCCTCGAAGAGGTCATCTCCGAGCATCCGGTGCTGCTCAACCGCGCACCAACGCTGCACCGCCTCGGCATTCAGGCCTTCGAGCCACAGCTGATCGAGGGCAAGGCCATCCAGATTCACCCGCTCGTCTGCACGGCGTTCAACGCCGACTTCGACGGGGACCAGATGGCCGTCCACCTTCCGCTCTCCGCGGAGGCGCAGGCCGAGGCCCGCATCCTGATGCTCTCGAGCAACAACATCCTGTCGCCGGCAAATGGTCGCCCGATCACGACGCCGACCCAGGACATGGTGCTCGGCATCTACTCGCTCACCATGAACGAGCCGGGTGCCATCGGTGAGGGTCGTGCGTTCTCGTCCATCGCCGAGGCCATGATGGCCTTCGATGCCAAGGTGCTGTCCCGTCAGTCGGACATCACGATCCGCCTGTCCGAGGGCCTGCCGCCGGAGGGCTTCGAGGCTCCTGAGGGCTGGGAGCCGGGTCAGCCGTTCCTGCTCAAGACCACCCTGGGCCGTGCCATCTTCAACGAGGCGCTCCCGGTGGACTACCCGTTCGTCAACCAGCAGGTCGACAAGAAGGTCCTTGGCCTGACGGTCAACCGTCTTGCCGAGCTGTACCCGAAGGTCGAGGTTGCCGAGACGCTCGACAAGCTCAAGGCCCTCGGCTTCTACTGGGCGACCCGCTCGGGCGTCACGATCTCCATCTCCGACGTCATCAGCCCGCCCCGCAAGGCAGAACTCCTCGGCTACGCGGAGGAGAAGGCCGAGAAGGTCGAGAAGCAGTATGCCCGCGGTCTCATCACCGACTCGGAGCGTCGTCAGGAGCTCATCGAGATCTGGACGAGGGCAACTGACGAGGTCGCCAAGGCCATGCAGGAGAACTTCCCGCGCACCAACCCCGTCCACATGATGGTGGACTCGGGCGCCCGAGGTAACTTCATGCAGGTTCGTCAGATCGCCGGTATGCGCGGTCTGGTCGCGAACCCGAAGGGCGAGATCATCCCGCGTCCGATCAAGTCCAACTTCCGTGAGGGCCTGTCGGTCCTGGAGTACTTCATCTCCACCCACGGCGCGCGTAAGGGTCTGGCCGATACGGCACTGCGTACCGCCGACTCGGGGTACCTGACCCGTCGACTCGTCGATGTGTCTCAGGACGTCATCATCCGCGAGGTCGACTGCTTCACCGACCGCGGCACGGAGATGGTGATCGGCGAACTGGTCGATGGCGTCCTGGTGCCGCTCGACAGCATCGACACTGCTGTGGCGACTCGCGTGCTGTCGCGCGACGTCGACGTCGATGGCACGGTCATTGCGCTCGCAGGCGAGGAGCTCACAACACCGCGGCTCGAGGAGCTCGTTGCCCTCGGTGCTGCGAGCGTTCGCGCACGCTCGGTGCTCACCTGCGAGAGCAAGGTCGGCACGTGTGCGATGTGCTACGGCAAGTCGATGGCGACGGGCAAGCTCGTCGATGTCGGTGAGGCCATCGGCATCATCGCGGCCCAGTCGATCGGTGAGCCCGGCACGCAGTTGACGATGCGTACCTTCCACACCGGCGGCGTGGCAGGTGAGGACATCACGCACGGTCTTCCCCGTATCGTCGAGCTCTTCGAGGCGCGCACCCCCAAGGGCGTTGCACCGATCAGTGAGTTCAGCGGTCGCGTTCGCATTGACGACACCGACAAGACCCGCAAGATCGTCATCACCCCGGACGATGGGTCCGAGGAGATCGCGCACCCGGTGTCGAAGCGGTCTCGCCTGCTCGTCGAGGACGGTGGGCACGTGATTGTCGGTCAGCAGTTGATCGTCGGCGCGGTGGATCCCAAGCAGGTGCTCCGCATCCTCGGTCAGCGCGCGGTGCAGTTGCACCTCGTCGACCAGGTGCAGATGGTCTATCGCTCGCAGGGCGTGTCGATCCACGACAAGCACATCGAGGTCATCGTGCGCCAGATGCTCAAGCGCGTCACCATCATCGACGACGGAGACTCCGGGTTCCTCACGGGTGATGTCATCGAGCGCAACAACTTCGAGAATGTCAATCGTCGGGTGGTGTCCGAGGGGGGCACGCCGGCGGCGGGCCGCCCGGAGCTCATGGGTATCACCAAGGCGTCGCTGGCGACAGAGTCCTGGCTGTCGGCGGCCTCCTTCCAGGAGACGACGCGTGTCCTCACCGATGCGGCAATCCATGCGAAGAGCGATCCGCTGCTCGGGCTCAAGGAGAACGTCATCCTGGGCAAGCTGATCCCGGCGGGTACGGGCATGCCGATCTACCGCAACATCACGGTGGAGCCGACAGAGGAGGCCAAGGCGGCCATGTACGCCAGCTTCTCCGGCTACGACGACCTCGACTACACGTCCTTCGGGGCTGCGTCGGGTGCGGCGGTTCCGCTCGAGGAGTTCGACTTCAGGGGCTACAACGCCTAGGAGCTACTGAGTTGTGAAAGGGCCGGACGCCACGTTGGCGTCCGGTCCTTTCATGTGCCAGGGGAGGGGGAGGACAGATCAGTCCTTGGCCCGACGGAGCTCATCGGCGCGCGCCTTGAGGCGCTGGAAGTACTCCGTCTCAGTGATCTCATCGACGGCCTTGGCCACCTTGCCGTGGTCGATGACCACCGTCAGGCGCGCGACCTGCTCGCGGAGTTTACGTTCGCGCTCGAGGATTTCCTGGCCCATGCGGCGGAAGGTCCGGGCAAGTTCGCCTACCTCGTCCTTGCGCGCGGCAGCGGCATCGAGCGATGCGGGATCGAATGTGCCGTCCGAGAGCGAGAGGGCCGCCCCGGTGATGGACTCCACGGGGCGAACGATGCGGCGGCTCAGCAGGAGGCCACCGCTGAGGCCCAGAATGAGCACGACGATGCTCAGCAGGGCCTGCTGGAGGGCGAGGATGCGACCGGGGCCGGTCAGCTCAGATCGCGGCACGGCCGAGACCAGCATCCATCCCAGGGCGTCGAAGGTCGATTCAGTGACGACCCACTGCTCTGACACGCCGTCTCGAAGCACGACCTCGTGCGTGCTCTCGACGATGGTGCCGTCACTCGGGGGCTTGGCCGCGAGGAGCGACTGGACCAGTGCCTGGCCGGATGCCGTGGTGGAAAGGGCGCTGAGGTCGGTGTCTGGTGGCCCCACGACCACCTTGCCTGCGCCGTCGAGGATGAAGAACGAGCTGTCGCTGCTGAAGGTGACGTGGCTGAACGCGGCCGCCAATTGACGTTCGATGGCCTGCTGGCGCACGACCGCCTCTGCGTCGATGTCGTCGAT
>WLND01000296.1 GCA_009726075.1 Actinomycetota bacterium | reverse complement strand
GTGGTTGGGTTCGACTCCGCACGAGGCCGTGACGATCACTTTCGGGGACGCGTCGTCGATTCGTGCGGCCAGCTCGTGCGGCGCGAAGCCACCGAAGACCACCGAATGAACGGCACCGAGTCGCGCGCAGGCAAGCATTGCCACCACGGCCTCGGGCACCATCGGCAGGTAGATGATGACCCGGTCGCCGGCGCTCACTCCGAGTCCATGGAGCACTCCGGCAAACCGGGACACCTCGTCGAGGAGCTCCGCGTACGACACCGTGCGCTTGGTCCCGGTGACCGGGCTGTCGTGGTGAATTGCCGGATGGTCGCCCCGGCCCGCCGCCACGTGCCGGTCCAGTGCATTGACGCACGTGTTGAGCATGCCGTCGGGGTACCACCGAAAGAGCGGTTGCTGCCCCGAATCCAAGGCGATGGACGGCGCACGGTCCCAGTCGATCAGGGCCGAGGCCGTGAGCCAGTACTGCTCGGGCTCAAGCGCAGCAAGCGCCCGGGCGGCTTGATAGGCGCCCGGGCTACCGTGTCCGTGCTCGTCCATGCTAGGTCCCGTCCCGGCTCGATCCTGACGACGCCGCACCCTCTGGACGCGGGCCTCACCCGGCGTCTGGCGCCGACTGATCGGTATCCTTGCGCACCGCGCGTGATTTGACCGCCCGTTGCGCCGTTCCGCCGAGAATCTTGACCGCGACCGCGATGAAGGCGATATCCAGGCTCATCTGGATCATGCATGCGATGCGGGCACCCGTACTGACCGGCGTGATATCGCCGAAGCCGACAGTGGCGAGAACCGTGACCGCGAAGTAGTAGGCATTGAAGTGGTCGAGATCCTCGGTGAACGCAGACGTGTCCTGTGTCGAGATCATCACGTAGATGGCGGCAAATACGGCCAGGAACATCGTCGCGACGAGGACGAGCGATTCAACCGAGCGAACGATCGGATGCCGTGCCACTTTCACCTGCTTGACCTGGTGGGCAAAGAACCATCCGTACCCTGCGACTCCGACGACAACCACGATGATCGGGACCACGATCGACGCATCGGGCCGCTCGGGCACCAGCGAGAGCACCCACCAGATGAGCAGCATCATGGCGAGCGTGCGCACGACCGACATTACGACCAACCCGATGATCTCGCGGCGCGAGAAGTGCTCCTGCTGCAGACCAAGATCAGACATGCCAGCAAGTCTGGCACGCCCACCGCCTATTCGGGGGATGCCGCCAACTGCCCGCAGGCACCATCAATTTCCCGGCCGCGCGTATCTCGGACCGTCACGGCGATACCCCGCTGCTTGAGGGTCGCCACGAAGGCCGCCTCGTCCTGGGGGCTCGACGCCGTCCATTTGGACCCGGGCGTCGGGTTGAGCGGAATGAGATTCACGTGCACCAACTGCCCCTCGAGCAGGTCGGCAAGGCGATGGGCCCGCCACACCTGATCGTTGATCTCCTTGATCAGGGCGTACTCGATGCTCACCCGGCGATGGGTGACATCGGCGTACTCCCAGAGCGCGTCGAGCACCTCGTCGACGGGCCACTTCGTGTTTACCGGAACCAGCGTGTTGCGCAGCTCATCGTCCGGCGCATGAAGTGACAGCGCCAGCGTGACCGGCAGGCCCTCGGTGGCCAATTGGCGGATTCTCGGCACCAGGCCGACGGTCGAGATCGTGACCCCCCGAGCGCTCATCCCAAGCCCCTCGGGTGCAGACGAGACGAGGCGCCGGACAGCCCCGATAACCGACGAGTAGTTTGCCAGCGGCTCCCCCATGCCCATGAACACCACGTTGGTCACCCGGCCCTCGCCGCCTGCGACCTCGTCCCGATTCAAGGCGCGGGCGCCGGCGAGCGCCTGCTCGACGATCTCTGCCGTCGACAGATTTCGGGTCAGGCCGGCCTGACCGGTCGCGCAGAAGGGGCAGTTCATGCCGCACCCGGCCTGCGATGAGATGCACATCGTGACCCGGCCCGGGTAGCGCATGAGGACGGTCTCGACCAGCGCTCCGTCGTGCAGCCGCCACAGGCTCTTCACCGTCGTGCCCTGATCGCAGTCGACGGTGCGAACCGGGCTCAGCAGTGCGGGCAGCAATGAGCCTGACACGGCATCTCGGACGTCGGCCGGGACATCGCTCCAGGTCTGCGGGTCGTCGTTCAACCGCGAAAGCCACTGTCGCGAGATCTGGTCTGCGCGGAACGCGGGGAAGCCGAGTTCGACGATCGCTGCCTTGCGCTCCGGCCCGGTGAGATCCATCAGGTGACGCGGTGCCTTACCGCGTTTCGGCGCCTCGAATACCAGCTCCCCTGGAGCCTGGCTCGCGGTCATCCGAGCCCGCTTCCCAGGAACAGGGTGAACAGCACCCACGATGTGAAGGCATTGGGAATCAACGAATCCAGGCGGTCCATCATTCCTCCGTGGCCAGGCAGCAGGCTGCTCATGTCCTTGACTCCAAGATCTCGCTTGATGGCGCTTTCGGCAAAGTCGCCGGCAGTCGCCGTGACCGACAGCACCAGGCCTGCGATCACCCCCTGCCACCACGGGGCATCGAGGAGGAGGACGAAGGACGCGGCACCCACGATCGACTGCAGCACCAGCGACCCCGCGAGGCCCTCCCAGGACTTCTTCGGACTGATCTGGGCGGCGATGGGATGCTTACCGAAGAAGACGCCCGCTGCGTATCCGCCGATGTCATTGGCGGTCGTGAGCAGGATGAAGACAAGGACGCGCTGCGGGCCATTGTCGGCAGCGAGGGTGAGCATGACGAAACCGGCCAGGAACGGCACGTAGGCCGCTACGAAGATGCTCGCGGACACGTCACGGACGTAGCCCTCGGTGCCCTTGCGAATCCGCCAGAACAGGACGAAGAGGACGGTGATACCGAGCACCACGACCTCGGCCGACAGTCCCCAGACAAACGCCGTCACCGGCAGCAGCACGCTCGCGAGCAGCAGGGGTGTCCGTGCCACCTTGATCCCGCGGCCACCGAACGCGAGGACGAACTCGTGGACGGCCAGAAGCAAGGCCACCACCACGACCACCCCGAAGGTCCACTTCACGGTGAACAGGGTCACGAGCACGATCGCTCCGAGGCCGAGCCCCGACCCGATGGCTGCGGGCAGATTGCGCCCGGCTCGCGACTTCTGCGGGGATGATCCGTCGTCGGTCAAGGATCAGACCTCGAGCAGTTCTACTTCTTTGTGCTTGAGGATGTCATCGATGTGCTCGACGTGCTTGTGGGTGATGTCATCGAGCGCCTTCTCGGCCCTCCGCACATCGTCCTCACCGACCTCGCCGTCCTTCTGCAGCCGGTCGAGCTGGTCCTTGGCGTTACGCCGGATGTTGCGCACGGCCACCCTGGAGTCCTCCGCCTTGTGCTTCGCCACCTTGATGTACTCCTTGCGGCGATCCTCGGTCAGCTGGGGCAGCGACACCCTGATGACGACACCATCGGACGTCGGATTCACGCCGAGGTCACTGTCGCGAATGGCGCGTTCGATGCCAGCGAACGATCCCTTGTCGTACGGCGCGATCACGATCATTCGCGGCTCAGGTACCTGAAAGCCCGCCATCTGATTCAGCGGGGTCATGGTGCCGTAGTAGTCGACGACGATCTTGGCGAACATCGCCGGATTCGCCCTCCCGGTG
>WLND01000295.1 GCA_009726075.1 Actinomycetota bacterium | reverse complement strand
GCATCGTCGCGCCACAGCACCTGTGGCCCGATGACGCCGTGCGCAGCCTGGCCGCCGAGCGTGCTGCGGCGAGCGGCGCAGCGATCACGCTCACCGATGACCTCGAGCAGGGATTGCGCGGGGCACAGTTCGTCCACACCGACGTATGGGTCTCGATGGGCGAGTCACCGGAGGTGTGGGCTGATCGGGTCGCCGCGTTGACGCCCTACCGCGTCGATGCGCGGGCGATGTCGCTGACGGGGCGCCCCGATGCGCGGTTCATGCACTGCCTGCCCGCGTACCACGATCAGAACACGGCGATCGGCCGCCGGATCGCCGAGGATTTTGGCCTGCTCGATGGTGTCGAGGTGACGGGCGAGGTCTTCGAATCACCGGCGAGCATCGTGTTCGAGCAGGCGCAGAACCGCATGCACAGCATCAAGGCGGTGCTCGTCGCGACCCTGGCCCCCTCCTCCGTCGAGTAGCACGCAAACGTCGCCGCACCCCACGTGGTGGCGGGTGCGGCGACGTTTGCGCACTTCTCAGCGGAACCCGCTGGGCGGTGCTCCTAGCCCAAGCGCGTGCGCAGGGCCGCGAGCTGCTCGCGCAGCGCCGGCGGCACCCGATCGCCGAACTTGTCGTAGTACTCGTCGGTCAGGTCGGCCTCGGCCAGCCAGTTGGCTGCATCAACGGCGAACAGGTCGGCGATCTGGTCAGCGCTGAGGTCAAGGCCATCGAAATTGAGCGCTCCCGGAGCGGGCAGGAAGCCGATCGGGGTCTCCACTGCCTCGGCCTGGCCGTCGAGCCGGTTGATGATCCATTCGAGGACGCGGGAGTTCTCGCCGTAGCCCGGCCAGATGTAGTCGCCGTTCGCGTCCTTGCGGAACCAGTTGACCTGGAAGATCTTCGGCAGCTTGTCGGCCGAGGTGAATCCACCGATCGTCAGCCAGTGACTCCAGTAGTCGGCCATGTTGTAGCCGCAGAACGGAAGCATGGCGAACGGGTCGCGGCGAAGTTCGCCGACCGTGCCCTCGGCAGCCGCGGTCTTCTCACTCGAGACCGTCGAACCCATGTAGACGCCGTGCGCCCAGTCGAAGGACTCGGTGACCAGCGGCACGTTGGTGGCACGACGGCCCCCGAACAGGATCGCGTCGATCGGCACGCCGGCCGGGTCCTCCCAGTTCGGTGCGATCGACGGGCATTGCCCCGCCGGCGCCGTGAACCGGGCATTCGGGTGGCTTGACGGGTCAGCCGAGGCTGGGGTCCAGTCATTGCCCTTCCAGTCGATGAGGTGCGCGGGGGCCTCGTCGGTCAGGCCCTCCCACCAGATATCGCCGTCGTCGGTGAGCGCCACGTTGGTGTAGATGCAGTTGGCGTAGAGGGACTTCACGGCGTTCGCGTTGGTGTCCATGCCCGTGCCGGGGGCGACGCCGAAGAAGCCGGCCTCCGGGTTGATCGCGCGCAGCCGTCCGTCATCACCGAAACGCATCCATGCGATGTCGTCGCCAACAGTCTCGACCGTCCAGCCCGGCACCGTCGGCTCGAGCATGGCCAGGTTCGTCTTTCCGCAGGCAGACGGGAACGCCGCGGTGATGTAGTGGACGCTCTGCTTCGGCGACGTGAGCTTGAGGATGAGCATGTGCTCCGCGAGCCAGCCCTCATCACGCGCCATTGCCGAGGCAATGCGCAGGGCGAAGCACTTCTTGCCCAGCAGCGCGTTGCCGCCGTAGCCCGAGCCGTAGGACCAGATCTCGCGGGTCTCGGGGAAGTGCACGATGTACTTGTCGTCATTGCAGGGCCAACGGACGTCGTCCCGGGCTTCGCCACTCGCGTCGACCAGCGGGTAGCCGACCGAATGGATGGCCGGCACGAAGTCGCCGTGCTCGCCGATCTGATCGAGGGCGGCCTGCCCCATGCGGGTCATGATGCGCATGTTCACGACAACGTAGGGCGAGTCGGTGATCTCGACGCCAAGCTGGGCGATACGCGATCCGAGCGGCCCCATCGAGAACGGCACCACGTACATGGTGCGCCCGCGCATGGCTCCGTCGAACAGGCCCTTGAGCGTGCCACGCATCTGCGACGGCTCGGACCAATTGTTGGTCGGACCAGCATCGACCTCCTTCTGCGAGCAGATGAAGGTACGGTCCTCGACGCGAGCAACGTCGCTCGGGCTAGATCGGGCCAGGAACGAGTTCGGGCGGATCTCCGGGTTGAGCCGAACGAAGGTTCCGGCCTCGACCATCTGCTCGGTCAGGCGCGTCCACTCGTCCTGGGAGCCATCGCACCAGACCACGCGGTCCGGCTTCGCAAGAACGGCCATCTCATCGACCCATTCGAGCAACTGCTTATTGCGGGTGGGTGGGTTCTCCAAACCGGGAATGCTCATGACGACTCCTGAAGAAAAGACGAGGGACGGCGACGATCGTCACGCAAGCATGCTCCCTCGAGGGCCAACTTTCATCACGAAATGTCCTGCAAGCGCTTCCTTGTGACCAACGGCACAAGCGTTCAACCGCAATGGTCCTGCTGCCTGTGGGCCACGTCACTCGACGAGATCACAGGACGGTCACGAGGCGCTCTTGACCGCATGCGCAATCATCCGCGCATAGCCCTTCGCGCCCGTCGGGCGCAGGTGCACATGATCGGAGTACAGCCACTTGGGATGCCGCGCGGCGACCCTGTGCCAGTCGATCAGGAAGGTGCGGCCGGGACTCGATGCAGCGCAGCGACGGATCAACGCATTGTTCCGCCTCTCCCACGATCGGGGGACGGCGATCGTGACCATGAACACCCGGCGGGCGGGGCCAGCGGCCAGCATGATGTCCTTGCAGATCGACGTCGAGAATGATCCGTTGGTTCCGAGGTGCACCACCACGTTGCTCGGCAGTCTGGCACCGCGCCTCTTCATCAAGCCCGGAGCGGTGTAGGCCTGCCTGCTCTCCTTGGCATCGACGACGGCAACGCCCCGCTTGCGGAGAACCCACCGAGCGCCGAGCATCACGGAGTCGCCGATCGTGATCGTGCTGGGCAGACCGGTCACCCGCGGAGGGGGGTCGGCGCGGGCGACAGCCGTGCCCGACGACGCGACGACGCCGCCGGCGACCAGCAGGGCGATAGCGACAACGTGGACCGACCTCATGAATCTCCGCTGCGATCCGGGCACGGCCTCAGGCTACGCTTCGCCCCGCGCGCTCAGCGCCGCGCCCATGCGTTCGAGGATCTCGGCCAGAATCGCCGGCGATGTCCCGAAGTTGAGTCGGACGAATCCCTCGCCGCCGGCGCCAAAGGTGTGGCCCGGGCTGAGCCCGATCCGGGCCTCCTCGAGGAAGAATGCCGCCGGATCGTCGCGGACGCTTGTCTCGGAGAAGTCAAGCCAGCCGAGATAGGACGAGGCCGGCGGCGCATACCGAACGCCGGGCATCTCGGCGCTCACTGCGCGATGCACGTCCTGGGAGTTGCGCGCAATGAGGTCTCGGACCTGGTCGAGCCAGGGACCCCCGCGACGATAGGCCGCGATCGCGGCGAGCACGCCCAGATGCCCGGTGGCGTAGGTGGCTTCGAGCGGCACCCGCTCCGTGAGCGTGTCCATGACTGATTGGGAGCCCGCGACCACCTGAGCGCACTTGATCCCCGCGATGTTCCAGGCCTTCGATGCGGAGACCAGCG
>WLND01000294.1 GCA_009726075.1 Actinomycetota bacterium | reverse complement strand
GATGCCTCGAAGACGATGTAGGCAACGGCGGCGAGCAGGCCGGAAGCCATGCCCCACATCTGGCCCAGGCCATGGGAGATGAAGCCGTAGAAGGCCCCCGCCGTGGTGATGTACTTGGCCATCGAGACGAAGCCGATCGTGAAGATCGTCAGGACGATCGTCGCGAACAGGTAGCCGCCCGACACGCCGATGCCATTGCCGTAGCCGACCGCGATCGGGACGTTGAAGCTCATGGCCGTGATGGGGGCCGCATTGGCCACCGCCATGAACAGCACGCCGACGAGGCCGACGGCGCCGACCTTCAGCCGGGCGGCATCGGCCGGATTGACCTTGTGGTCACCGGGGAGGGCCGTTGGGCCGTCCTCAACATTGCTCGTAGTCATGAACCATCCCTTGTCCAAGGATCCGCATGATGCGGCTCACATGCGCCGGAGTGTTGCAGGAACACCGGACCGTCACAAGCATTTCCGCCCTTTTCGGTCTAAAGTTTTCATGCCGGAAACACTGAGGGGCGCCGCGGCGTCTTGAGTTACATCCGTGGAATTCATTTATTCGGTCTTGAATTGGTTTGTTTTTTCGGTATGGTGCACAGGTGAAGCGTCAGACCGGTGATGGTGCGCCATCCTCGAGTGTTCCCGAGTTCGACTACGGCCTGTTCTCATTCGCGTCGAAGGACGAGGTCCTCGAGAAGGCCAAGGAGTACTGGAACCCCGGCAAGACCCAGTTCTGGATCGACTCCGGCGTGCCGTTGGTCATTGACCGGCGCGAGGAGTACTTCATCTACGACATGTCGGGCAAGCGCCTGATCGACGTCCATCTCAATGGCGGTACCTACAACCTCGGTCACCGCAATCCGGAGGTCGTTCAGGCGATCACGATGGCGATGCAGCACTTCGACATCGGCAACCATCACTTTCCGGCCCTCGCGCGCACGGCGCTGGCCGAGGCGCTCATCGCATCGGCCCCCGGCGGGCTAACCAAGGTCATCTACGGCTCGGGCGGTGGCGAGGCCATCGACATCGCGCTGAAGACCGCGCGGCACACGACCCAGAAGCGCAAGATCGTCTCGATCATCAAGGCGTATCACGGCCACACCGGCCTGGCGGTCGGCACCGGCGACGACCGCTTCTCAAAGCTCTTCCTCTCCGATCAGCCCGAGGACTTCCCGCACGTGCCGTTCAACGACCTCACGGCCATGGAGGACGCCCTGCGGGGGCGCGATGTCGCGGCGGTGATCATGGAGACGATCCCCGCCACCTTCGGGTTTCCGCTGCCGGACCCGGGGTACCTGCGGGCGGTCAAGGCCCTGTGCGAGAAGTACGACGCGCTCTACATTGCCGACGAGGTGCAGACGGGCCTGATGCGCACGGGCGAGCTCTGGGGCATCACGAAGGACGGCATCGAGCCGGACATCATGGTCACGGGCAAGGGCATCTCCGGCGGGCTCTACCCAATCGCGTGCGTGCTGGTGAACGAGCGGTCGGCGCGATGGCTCTCCGAGGACGGCTTCGGGCACATCTCGACCTTCGGCGGGGCAGAGCTCGGCTGCATCGCGGCCCTGAAGTCGCTGGAGATCTGCAGTCGCGCCGAGACCCGGTCGATGGTCCACTACATCGCTGACTTCATCGGGCGCGGGCTCAGGGAGATCAAGGCAACCTATCCCGACTGGTTCATCGGCATCCGGCAGAACGGGGTCATCTTCGGCCTGGAATTCAATGATCCGCAGGGCGCGAAGTACGTGATGAAGCACCTCTACGAGAACGGCGTCTGGGCGATCTTCTCCACGCTCGACCCGCGCGTACTGCAGTTCAAGCCGGGCATCCTGATGAAGCCGGAGCTGGCCGAGGAGCTGCTCGACCGCACCGAGGTTGCGATCGGCAAGGCCTATCAGGACGCACTCAAGGCGAATCGGGGCGGACGATGAGCATCCAGACGATGGTCGACGTGCCTGTCGAGCCGGCGGGCGTGCCCCGGGGTCGGGCGATGGTCGAGCGGGCCGACTGGGCCGCGCGCGCATTCGCCCGGTACGACGCGCACAGCGTTCGGCGCATCGTGCAGGCTGCCGCCGACGCAGGAGCCGCGCACGCCCGGCAGTTCGCCGCCGATGCAGTGGCAGAGACCGGCTTCGGGGTCGCCGAGCACAAGCTGCTCAAGAACCTGGCGTGCTCATCGGGCCTCGTGGAGGCGTACCGCGACACTGATTTCGTCACCCCCCGCGTGCGCGCCGGCGAGAGGATCGTCGAGATCCCGCGTCCGGCGGGCGTCGTCCTGGCGCTGACCCCGTCCACGAACCCGGTCGCGACCACCTACTTCAAGATCCTCGCCTGCCTCATGACCCGCAACGCCATCATCCTGTCGCCGCACCCCTTCGCCAAGCAGGTGAGCGTGGCCGCCGCGAGGGTCATGTGCGAGGCGGCGATCGCGGCCGGTGCGCCCGACGGCTGCATCCAGGTCGTCGAGGAGCCCTCGATTCCCCTCATCAATGCCCTCATGACCGATGAGCGCATCGCCGTCATCCTGGCCACCGGCGGCACGCCCATGGTGCGCGCTGCGTATCGCAGTGGCAACCCGGCCCTCGGTGTTGGCCCGGGCAATGTGCCGGTCCTCGTCGACTCCACCGCCGATCTGGCGCTCGCCGCGCGGTCGATCATTGCAAGCAAGTCCTTCGACAACTCGGTGCTCTGCACCAATGAGAGCGTCCTCATCGTCGAGGAGGTCGTCGCCGACAAGCTCATCGCCGCACTCAAGAGGGAGGGGGGGTACCTGGCCTCCCCCGAGGAGACCAGCGCCCTTCGTGATCTGCTCTTCGAGGGCGATCACCCCACGACCAAGTGGATCGGACGCGACGCGGCCGTCATCGCGCAGGCGGCCGGCATTCGCGTCCCGCCGAAGACGAAGGTGCTCATCGCACCATTCGACCTCGTGGTGCCGGAGGAGATGCTCGCCCACGAGAAGCTCTTCCCCGTGCTTGGCATGGTTCGCGTGGTCAGCGCGAGTCGCGGCATCGATGCTGCCAAGGCCGTGCTGCGCATCACCGGCGCCGGCCACAGTGCGGCGATCCACAGCCAGAATGCCCAGACCGTCATGGACTACGCCGCCGCCGTTCGGGTGCTTCGCGTGTCGGTCAATGTCGGGAGCAGCCTGGGCAGTTCGGGCATCGAGACCAACCTCGCCCCCACCATGACTATCGGCACGGGCTTCTTCGGACGGTCCTCCCTCGGCGAGAACCTCGAACCGAAGCACCTGGTCAACATCGCGCGCATCGCGTACAACGCCGATTCGTCCGTCCCGATGCCGAGCTTCGAGGGCCTTGACCCGTGGAGCAGCCCGAGCGGCCCGGTACCGGCGTATCCGGTCGCGTCCAACATCAACGAGCCGGCCTCGGTCACGAGGCGCGACCCGATTGCCCCCGAACCGGACGAGCTCCGCGAGGAGATTCGCCGGCTCGTCATCGAAGAACTCCGACAGATCATCAAGGGGTGACTTCATGGCAGACCTGAGATCGTTCATCTTCCTGGACCGGCTGCAGCCGCAGACGATGTGCTACCTCGGTAGCTGGGTTCGCGGTGCGCTCCCTCGCGCCGACGTGTCCGCCCAGATCATCGAGGTTGCTCCGGGGCTCGACATCGAGCCCCTCACCGACGTCGCGCTCAAGCACGCCGAG
>WLND01000293.1 GCA_009726075.1 Actinomycetota bacterium | reverse complement strand
CGCTCGCGCGACGTCCTCGCGAACCGCGCTGCGTCCGGTGGCCCCCTGCGGCTCGTGGTCGAGGCCGCCACGAGGGCCAGCGTCGATCCAGAGCTCGTGCGAGAGCTCGCATCGGCCATGTCGGTGCGCCCGGTGTTCACCGCCCACCCCACCGAGGCTGCCCGCCGCTCGGTGCTCATGAAGCTGCGTCGCATCGCCGACCTGCTGCTCGACACCTCGCTTGATCCGGGTCAGCAGCACGCCCGGCTGGCCGAGCTCGTCGACCTGCTGTGGCAGACCGACGAGCTGCGGCTCCAGCAGCCCCACGTGCTCGACGAGGCGCGAAATGCCCTCTACTACATCGACGACCTGACCCGCGGGCCCCTCATCGACGTCCTCGAGGACCTCTCGACAGCGTTCGCCGAGCTCGGCGCCGAACTGGCACCCCAGGCGCGTCCGCTCAGCTTCGGCTCCTGGATCGGCGGCGACCGCGACGGCAATCCGTTCGTGACCCCCGAGGTGACCCAGGATGTGCTGGCCTTCCAGCGCGAGCACGCAATCGCCGATCTCCTCCCGCTGGTCAACCGCCTGGTCGAAGACCTGTCGATCTCCGAGCGCATCTGCCCGTCCAGTGACGAGCTCCGCGCCTCGGTCGCAGCCGACCTGCAACGCCTGCCCGATCTCGAGCCGCGCTATCTGCGGATCAACGCCGAGGAGCCCGTCCGCCTCAAGCTCACCATTGTCCGCAAGCGACTTCAGCTGACCCGGGAGAGACTCGCAAGAAATACCCCGCATGAATCGGGACGCGACTACGCGAAGACCCAGGAATTGCTCGATGACCTCCTCCTCGTGCGTGCCGACCTGCTGGCCGGCCGGGGCGAGCTCGCCGCCCGCGGGGTACTTGACCGCGCGATCCGGGTGGTGGCCGCGATCGGCCTGCCACTGGCAACGCTCGATATTCGTGAACACGCCGACAAGTACCACCACGCCCTGGGCCAACTCGTCGATCGACTCGGCACCTCGCGCCAGGGGTACGACCAGCTCACCCGAGCCCAGCGACTCACTGCCATTCAGGACGAGCTCTCGAGCCTTCGTCCGCTTGCGTCCACTCCCCCGCCCCTGGACCCCGATGGCCTCCAGACCTACCGAACCTTCGTCGCTGTCCGCGAGGCCCTCGACCGTTACGGGCCCCGGGTGATCGAGTCGTGCATCGTCTCGATGACCCGCGGCGCCGACGATGTCCTTGCAGCCGTCGTCCTGGCCCGCGAGGCCGGCCTCGTCGACACCGGAAACGGCACGGCGCGCGTTGGTTTCGTCCCGCTTCTCGAGACGGTGGACGAACTCAGGGGCGCCGGCGAGATCGTCGACGACCTGCTGAGCACCCCGCTCTACCGGGCCCTGGTCGCATCGCGCGGCGACGTCCAGGAGGTGATGCTCGGATACTCAGACTCCAATAAGGACGCCGGTATCACGACCTCGCAGTGGGAGATTCACCTCGCGCAGCGCCGGCTCCGTGATGTCGCGAACCGGCACGGGGTTCGGCTCCGGCTCTTTCACGGCCGGGGCGGCACGGTCGGACGCGGCGGTGGCCCGACCTACGACGCAATCCTGGCGCAGCCCTGGGGCGTCCTGAGCGGCGAGATCAAAGTGACCGAGCAGGGCGAGGTGATCTCCGACAAGTACCTGCTGCCGACCCTGGCGCGCGACAATCTCGAGCAGATGCTGGCTGCGGTCATGGATGCCTCGCTCCTTCACCGCACGCCGCGCAGCCATGTCGACCAGCTCGAGTCGTGGGACAACGTCATGTCCGTCGCCTCAGCGGCGGCGCAGGCACGGTACCGCTCACTCGTCGACGACCCTGAACTGCCGCAGTACTTCACCCTGTCGACCCCGGTCGAGGAGTTCGGGGCGATGCACCTGGGGTCGCGGCCCTCTCGACGGCCCGACACTGCTTCCGGCATCTCCGGCCTGCGCGCAATTCCCTGGGTCTTCGGCTGGACCCAGTCTCGGCAGGTCGTCCCCGGCTGGTTCGGGGTCGGCACCGGGCTGGCCGCCGCACGCGAGGCCGGCAACGGCGACACCCTCGCCGACATGTTTCGTGAGTGGCACTTCTTCCAGAACTTCATCGCCAACGTCGAGATGACCCTGGCAAAGACCGACCTCGACGTCGCCGAGCAGTATGTGCGGGCCCTCGTGCCCGAGCACCTGCATCGCTTCCTGGCCGACATCAGGGCGGAGTACGACCGCACGGTCGCAGAGGTGCTCGCCATCACCAGGCACGCGAGCCTGCTCGCCGGGAATCCCACGCTGGCCCGCACCCTCGACGTGCGCGATACCTACCTGCTGCCGCTGCACACCCTGCAGATCTCGCTGCTCGAGCGGGTGCGCACCGGCCGCTCGCACGACGACGAGGCCGACCCGACCCTGGCCCGGGCGCTGTCAGTGACCGTCAATGGCATCGCAACAGGGCTGCGCAACACCGGCTGACCGGGCTAGCTGAAGAACTGCTCGACTCCTGCGGCCAGCCACTCGGCGTACTTCTGCTGCCCGGCGCTGCTCGACATCCGCGCCGCGTCGGCCTTGTTGCGCATGTTGCCGGTCTCGACGATGACGGTCGGCACGTTGCTGAAGTTCAGCGTCGACTGGTCGCCGCGGATCGACAGCGGGCTCGAGAGGTAGTTGGTCGGCTGCGCGCCGGCGCGTGTCATGCCGGTGATCATCGCCCTGGCCAGGCGCCGATCGGCCTTGACGATGTCGGTGGTCCAGCCCTTGATCGCGGTCGGGGCGATCACGTGGAAGCCATGACCGCTCGAGGCCGCGCCATCGGCGTGGATGCTGATCATGGCGTCGGCCTTGGCATCGTTCGCGAACCCTGCGCGATCCCAGACGCAGGGACCCCACTGCTCCCGCGAGTTGGCGGTGCGTGTCATGCGCACCGTTGCCCCCTGGGCCTCGAGCAACGCACGAAGGCGCTTGGCAACCTTCCAGTTGAAGGTCGACTCAGGCAGGCCCTGGTTCGTCGCGGTGCCAGTGGTGTTGCACCCTTTGACGATCGAGCCGTTGAACTTCGTGGCGCTCATCTGCTTGGCGAACTTCGGGTTCGAGTTGCCGAGCTGGTGACCCGGGTCGATGACGATGACCCGGCCGGCGAGCGGCTGGTCTACGGCGCGGGCGACCGGCGCCAGCGTGAATCCGAGCGCTATCGCCACCAGGGCGGTCACGACCCGCTTCACAGGACCAGCAGCATTCGGTGATTGCCCAGGGTGTTGGGCTTGACGCGTTCGAGTCCGAGCATCTCGGCCACCCCTTCGTCGTAGGACTGCAGCAACTCCTCGTACACCGCGTGATCGACGGGCGCTCCCTCGATCTCGATGAACCCGTGCTTGCCGAAGAACTCTGTTGCGAATGTCAGGCAGAAGACGCGCCGCACGCCGAGGGCGCGAGCACGGTCGAGCAGTGCAACGAGCACCGCCGACCCGATCCCGGCCCGCTGGCTCGCCGACGACACGGCAACCGTGCGCACCTCGGCCAGGTCCTCCCATAGGACGTGGAGGGCGCCGCACCCGACAACGGCTCCAGCGCCGTCCGGGGCATCGTCCACCGCAACCACGAATTCCTGAACATCCTCGAATAACGTGACCATGTTCTTCTTGAGCATCCGGGGCCCATCACCCGCGTAGGCATCGACCAGATCCCT
>WLND01000292.1 GCA_009726075.1 Actinomycetota bacterium | reverse complement strand
GGCGCTTAGGCGTCGATGTCCCGGGGGTCGAGCATCGCGGTCACCGGAGTCTTGGCGCCCGACTTTGCCGAGCGAACCGCCGCGATCGCCCTCAGTTCGCGACCGAGGGCCGCGCCGTCCGCGCGGTCCACCGTCACGATCCCCCGCCCCCCGACCGGGCCCAGCAATCTGTGGCTCATCCGCAGCGCCGCGGCCACCTCCTCGATTGCCACGTGGTCACCGCGAAGGAGCGCCACGCGCGTCGCCGGCGACAATCCGGCGGAGACCCTGTCGGCAAGTTCGCGAGCCGCAAGCCAAGGGGCGTCCCAGCGCACGAGGGCCTGCACCGGAGCCAGGGCGTTATCAGCGGTGATGACGGCGTGCGCCCGTGGCCGAGCCAGGAGCAGTGCCGAGAACCAGCGGTGCGCTGCATCTTCCACGGCCCGAAGTGATGGACGCTGCAGGGCCGATCTCGCGTCGAGGATCAGAACGGCCGCATAGCCCCCGAGGGCGACGGGCTCGGCGCCCGAGGTCGCCACGACCACGGCGGGATTGCCCGGAATCGTCCGCTTCGTCTGCTCCCCCGCCGACCAGATGATTCGCTCCCCCGGGAATGCCCGGCCGAACTCCTCGGCCGTTCGCTCAATCCCCACCGAGATCGCGCGAAAGCGTCGACCGCCGCACTCCACGCACGCCCAGTCGCCCGCCAGTGCCCCGCACCATCCGCAGACAGCCACGCGGGAGCCGGGCCTCAGCGAGAGCGGCCCGGCGCACGCGCACCGAGCCGGGGTCCGGCACCCCGCGCAGGCGAGCACCGGAAGATAGCCACTTCGCGCCACCTGGACGAGCACGGGGCCGGCGCGTAAGCCCTCCTTGGCCACGAGCCACGCCGTGTGCGGGATCCGGGCCGTGGCCGCGGCAGCATCCCTGGCATCGTCGCGAAGCTCGAGTGCACGGACGATCGGGCCGTCGGCCTTCACCGTGGCACGGTTTGCCGTGAGCGACCGCGCCCACCCGGTCTCGCACCAGCGCTGGCTTTCGGCACTTCTCGACGGCGCTCCGACGAGCAGGGCGCATCCGCTGAGGTGCGACCGAAGCGCCGCGACCTCTCGGGCATTCCAGTAGGGAGCATGCGGTTCCCAGAGCGCGTCGTCGCCGTCATTCCAGACGATGATGAGTTGAAGATCGCGGACGGGAGCGAAGATCGCGCTCCGGGTGCCGATCACGAGGCGGGCCCCACCGCGGAGCACCTTCAGGAATTCACGATACCGACGCTCAGGGCCGGCATCGGCGGTGAGGACCGCGGTGACGCCGACGCAATCGGCCATCGCCGCGGTGAGCTGGGTCACGTCCCACGCGTCAGGCACCACGACGAGCACTCCGCCGGACGGCCGGCCCAGCACTGCCCGCGCGGCCGCTGCCGCATCACGGGTCCACGGGTGGGCGGGGGCCGCGGACCAGACCCCTCGGACACCGGCGACATCCCCTTGGACAAGGCGGTCGTACAGGGCACTCCCACGCTGGTACCTCGCCCAGGCGTCCTCGTCGCCAGCAGGCCGAGATATGACGGTCGGTTCAGCCGTACCGACGGCACCCGAAGCCGCCTCGGCACGGGCATGACGGGGAGGCACCGCCGCGCGAAGGACGTCCCAGAAGGGGCCCGCGAAACGCTCCGCAACCAACGCGACCAACGCATCGACATCGGCGGTCAGCACCTGCTCGGGCGAAATGACCCGCTCGAGCGGCCGCAGTGACGCCTCGAGCGACGTATGGTCGGACCGTCCGACGACAAGTCCGTTGATGAGCCGGCCGGCAAACCGGACCCGGACACGAACCCCGGGCTGCGCCGCTTCGTCCATGCCCGCGGGAACCGCGTAGTCGAAGACCCGATCGAGGTGCGGCAGCGGAGAGTCAATCCTGACATGGGCGACCGGCAGGTGCGCCGATACCGGCACGGACGACACTGCCCGCCGTTGCGGCGTGCGGGCCTTGGCGCCGGTATCAAAGGTCAGCTGATCAAGCCCCGCCTGCACACGGGTCACCGCCGACGATTCAGCGATGACCCGCTCCCCTGCTCGGCGCTAGACGCCGGAAACTTCGCGCAGCGAATCTGCCCTATCGACGTTCTCCCAGGTGAACGTGGGACCGACCTGCGAGCGCGATGCCACGACGTCGGAGTCAAGGAGCTCATTGGTGCCCTGCGGACGGCCGAAGTGCCCGTAGGCGCTGGTCGTCCGGTAGATCGGGCGGAGCAGATCGAGGTCTCGGATGATCGCGGCCGGCCGCAGGTCGAAGACTCGGAGAACGGCCTCCTGGATCGCCTCGTCCTTGATGACGCCGGTGCCGAAGGTCTCGACGAACACGCCGACCGGATGCGCCTTGCCGATCGCGTAGGCAACCTGTACCTCGCAACGCGTTGCGAGACCGGCAGCCACGACATTCTTCGCAACCCAGCGCATGGCGTAGGCGGCCGAGCGGTCAACCTTTGACGGGTCCTTCCCGGAGAATGCGCCACCACCGTGCCGTGCCATGCCGCCGTAGGTATCGACGATGATCTTGCGACCGGTCAGGCCCGCGTCGCCCATCGGCCCGCCAACGACGAACTTCCCGGTCGGGTTGACCAGGAGGCGGAAGTCGCTCGAGTCGAGGTCGATTGCCTCGAGCATGGGCTCAACGACGTACCTGCGAATGTCGGGGCCGAGCTGCTTGTCGAGATCGATGTTGTCGGCGTGCTGGCTCGACACGACGATGGTGTCGATGCGAAGCGGCCGGTCGTTCTCGTCGTACTCGATGGTGACCTGGGTCTTGCCGTCAGCGCGCAGGTAGGGAACGGTGCCGTTCTTGCGCACCAGGGTCAATTGCTCGGCGAGGCGGTGGGCCAGGGAGATGGGCAGCGGCATCAGCTCGACGGTGTCGGTGCATGCGTAGCCGAACATGAGGCCCTGGTCGCCGGCGCCCTGACGGTCCAACGGGTCGACGCTCTTGCCCTCGCGCTCCTCGATCGCATCGTCGACGCCCTGCGCGATATCAGGCGACTGCTTGCCGATCGACACCTGGATTCCGCAGGACGATCCGTCGAAGCCCTTCTCGGACGAGTCGTAGCCGATGTGGAGCACCGTGTCGCGAACCAGCTTCATGACATCCGCGAAGCCTTCGGTCGTGACCTCGCCTGCGACGTGCACCTGCCCGGTCGTGAGCATGGTCTCGACCGCCACCCGGCTGCGGGGGTCCTGGCGAAGCAGATCGTCGAGGATGGCATCGCTGATCTGGTCAGCCATCTTGTCGGGGTGACCCTCGGTTACGGACTCGGACGTGAACAAGCGCTTAGGCACGAAACTCTTCTCCCAGTGACGAGTGCGACCGCGTCGGTCACGGTTCACAGCAGTTGCCGAGTGTAGCGGCTACCGATCACCGAGCAGCGGCACCACTGAATCCCAGCAGGCATCGGCGATCTCGGCCTTCGACCGCCTCGTCAGGTCGATGACGGATCCGCCCGGTTCGAGGATGAGCGCCGCGTTGTCGTCGGACCCGAAAACGGGCGCCCCCCCCACGTCGTTCACCACGATCAGGTCGCAGCCCTTGCGAGCAAGCTTCGCCCGGCCGATCTCAAGCAGGTGCTCCGGCGAGCGCGCGGTCTCTGCCGCGAAACCCACGATGATCGGTCGCGAACCCGTCCTGCCGCGAACAAGATCGGCGAG